>JAAXHD010000386.1 GCA_012271015.1 Candidatus Poribacteria bacterium
CTCAAGTCCAAAACGACTAATTCCGATATTTTTTACATTAAACTCACGTTTTAACGCAAATTTATAGTTGACGAGAATCGGGTTTTTAACACTATGCGAAACAGCCGAGCCTATCAGGAATTCTTCAATTCTCACAATAGCTCGGCTGTAACTGTGAAATAAGGCTTTATCGTTTTAGTGTCCTTTTCAAGCAGGATTAATCTTTTTGCAGATAGAGGGTTAGCATCCCAGCACCCGCCCCAATGACAATGATAGTGGGATAATACCACCACATAAGTCGATTACGTTTCTTCTCAATGGCGTTCCTGCGCTTTTGGATTTTCATAATCGCTCTTTTCCCTTTTTCACGCGAGGCAGGATTATTGTTAACCAACATCCAACGCTGGACGAACAACTCATCCTCATTAAGTTTGTGGATCTGCGATTGCCATTCATCTAATGGTGTGAGCCAGCGTCCAAAGGAGGTAACACCCATTACAACGAGGGTTGGAAGTCCAATGAGAGGGTTACTTTTTTCGTGAGTGAAGGAATCATTTGTTTCTGTGATGGGTGTGGCGACTGATATATCTGTCAATAAGATGGCAAATATTAACGCGCAGATGAGCGTCAGACGCGCTGCAAAGGGTAAGGTCATGATTTCTCTCCTACGGTTTAGGTGAAAAAACTGGTGTTGATTTGTTCCAGAACACGGCGGGATTGCCAAGTGATCTGGTGAACAGTGGCATCGTTTTCTATGTTGGGTTTCGCGATAAGTTGCTTCAAAAAAAGAGTGGTGATTCTATCGGTAAAATCACCACTCTATTGGAAGCACATGGAGAGAATTGTTGCTAAAACACCTATTATTTTTTTTCAAGAGAAACGTAGAACATCCCACGATGTTCAGTGACGATATAGAGTCGATCGCCATTGATCACGAATGATTTGACGCTATCCGGCACTGCTGGCGATATTCTTTCCCATTCATCTCGATTGTTCAGTCGATAGACCCCTTCGTCCCCAACACCATAAATCTTCATTCCAGCCACAGCCATTCGATCAATGAGGGTATGCGTTTCTGCCGTATCGGTAATTGCGCGCCAATGTTTGCCGTCTTCTGAGGTCAGAACACCCGCGTTGGTGGCAACGTAGACCGTTGAACCCGCGAAGGTTATCGCATTGAAACGCTCAAACCGCAATGGTAGGTTAGCGGTCAGGTCTTGCCATGTAACGCCACTGTCAAACGATTGAAAGAGACTTCCATCGCGTTTTCCGACATAGACGGTCTCTCCTAAAACAGCAAGTTTAAAACCTCTCATGGGGTTATCACTTTCATCTCTATCTACCAGTCCGGTGTTAAACCATTCCGATTCACCGCGTTTCCACCGGAGCAGTTGCTGCCTATATTCTGCATAGAAAGTCTTACCAGTGACTGCAAACGCTGTGGGAAATCCTGAGACTTGGAGCAATTTATTTGTCCAATCCTTTATATCTTTGGTAGAAGGTGCTCCCTCAAGGACAGGTATCCCTTGGATAGGTACTAATACGTTTCCATTCGCAGAGAGGCGGAAGATACGCAATTTATGCTCAGGAACTATAGAAGCTGAGGCTCCATAAAGCACATCATCATCGATTGCTAATTTTGCGGAAAGCAGAGGGTAGGGTTTTTCTGATGGTTTTAGTGTGAATTCGCCAAAACCCAAGGGAAGTTTTGTCCACGACTCTCCGCCATCACTGGATTTGGAAACACCGTTGGAAGTAGTATAAATTTCATTTTTGAATCCAACTAAGTTGAATATTGAAGTGCCTACTATCCCATTTATAAATGGATGCCACGATTCGCCACCATCAGTTGAGCGCATAAGCCCAGTATGGCTGTCTCTGAAAATAGTATTTTCGTCCACTGCTACACTGGGGGATATAGTTGGTGTGACTATATTGGAATTGAAACCAAATTCTGTCCATGTTTTTCCGCCATCGATTGAGCCGAAGCTCAACATGTTTAATATTAGAACGGCATCTCCAATTGCCAAAACTTTGACCCCCGATGAAACTCTCATCATGTGAGATGTACTCGTCGGTGTTATATCTGTCCACGATTCGCCTAAATCGGTTGAGTGGAAAACCTCCCATCTTGGACCGGTGTTGTTCGTAATTTCCTCCATGGTATCCTCTATGGAGTTTTTCAATAGAAATTTCAATTCAGAAAGGGCGGAACCCGTCCCAACATAGAGATTGTTTCCGGAGACTGCCAAAGAACGAATGGCTTTCGTAGTATCTATGGGCAGTTTCTCCCACGTCTCTGAACGCAGGCGGTAGAGTCCCTTGTTTGTCCCGACAAATACTGTGTTTTCAACAGCATCTATTGCATTAATACCACTGTCTGCTATTTCATTGTCGAATGGAGTCCACTGCTTACCACCATCTGTGGACAGGAAGATGCCTTCATCGTCTCGAAGTGCGAGGTACAAGGCTTCGTCCGTTATCACCAATCCAAGAGCGCGTCCCGCTGGATGCTCGCCGAGTTTTGTCCATGTTGTGCCTCTATCTTTTGAAGCGAACACATCGTTAGGAAACACGAGATAGAGGGTGTCGTTTCGTTCTGCCATCCGTATGCCGTGATTGTCTACAGAAGCCTCTGACGGCAGTGGACTGACGAGCGTCCAGGCGGGGGCATCTGGTGCTAATCTATAGATACCGATCCATGAAGCCGCATAGACATCCCCCCACGAACTGACCATTAAGCCCGATACTGAGGCTTCTTCTTTTGGACCACTTGCCTGTATCCACTGCTGTTGTGTTGACGGATGTGTCTTCTTCTCTACCTGCGCGGCGGCAAGCATAAGAGGTTCCGAAACCTGCGGACCAGTACCGTTACTCTTCCCGGTGGTATTGAAACGCCCAGTTTGGTTCCGTAGATCGGGTTTTGCTTGTCTGTCAAGGACAATAGGGGCATCAATAATTTCAACGGTGATTTCCGATTGGGCGTTCAGGTTATACGGTTTCTGGAAGCGGGAGAGGTATTGAGACCCCGCACCCATTATGAGAAAGATAAAGATGGTTGTTGCGGCAGAAATTGCCCACGGCAGAAACGGTTTGCTACTGGTAGGAGATATGGGTTGGAGTTCAGCGGTTTTCTTCATGATGTTCTCAGTTAGGTCAGTAGGTAATTGGATGCTACCAAGCGTTTCTTGAATCATGGCTTCTTGCTCCTTTAAACGGTTTCGTGCACGTTGAAGGCGGCTCTTGATTGTGTTCGCTGAGATACCCAAAAACTTACTTATTTCCTTCACAGTCATTTCCCCGAGATAGTGGAGCGTTACAACTGTGCGTTCGCTCTCAGGTAGTTTTTCTAAGAGGTTCCTGACGCGTACTTGACGATGTTCGGTGCTGGCTTCCTTTCGCTGTTCATCTTCGTAGTGCCGATAAGATGACATGTCTATCTCCTCTTCACTCGTAGTTTCTAAGGATTCCATCTGCGACTTCTGCTTTCGGTGCCAGGCAATACAGAGTCTATCGGCAATCACATAGAGCCATCCGACGAACTGGTTCGGGTTCTTTAGCGTCCCAAGTTTCTGGTATGCCTTGAGGAAAGTGTCCTGTGTGAGTTCCTCGGCGGTATGGAAATCGCCAACCTTCCGCCATACAAGGGCGTGGACGCTTTTCTGATATTTTTTTACCAGTATAGTGAAGGCACCCTCGTCACCTGACAAGAAACGGTTAACCAGTTGTGCATCTTCGTTTTTCATCGAATTTCTCCAGGAACTTAAAAATATGAATTTTTAACGCGCGACTGTCGGACTACTGTTACTATTAATGACGCGATTTAAAGAGGCAAAGGTTGCATGGCAGAAAAAATGTGAAAAATGTTTCGCTTGACATAACTCAGAAAAATCGGTATATTAAAGTAGATATGAAACTCTTATCTATAAACGTTTCAAAGCCAAAGCCTATTCAATACGGCGGTAAGACGATCCAGACAGGGATTTTCAAAGAACCCGTGTCAGGCACTGTTATGCTTAGACAGAAGAATATTGACGGCGATGGACAAGGTGATCTGCGTGTGCATGGCGGCACCTATAAAGCCATCTACGGCTACCCGTATGAGCATTACGCCCACTGGCAACAGGCATTGCAAAGAGATGACTTGACCTACGGACAGTTCGGCGAAAACCTCACTGTTGAGGGGCTATCAGAAGAGGCGGTTCATATTGGCGATGTCTTTCAGATAGGTTCAACAGTAAAATTACAGATTACGCAACCCCGTGTACCGTGTTTCAAACTCGCATACAAGATGGGACTGCCGGAATTCGCCAAACAGTTTTTAGAGAGTCGGCGCGTCGGTTTCTATTTCCGGGTGCTTGAAGAAGGCGAAATCACTGCTGGTGATATGATCGCACGCATTGAAGTTGCATCCGAACCGATGAGCGTTACGGAGATAGTCAACCTCCGCTATTTTGATACCGACAATCACGAAAAAATCGCACGAGCCAGAAAACTGCCCGCCCTCTCGCCGAGTTGGAAGAGGGATTTCATAAAAATTCTATCGAAATGAATATTTTTAAAGCAACGACTAAACGTGAAACGAGCGAAGCGGCAGCGCACCTCGCAAGCAGAAAGCTTCGCGAGGCATTGGATGCCAATGGACATGCCCGCTTCATCGTTGCAACCGGCGCGTCTCAATTTGACTTCCTTGCCGCGCTCACTGCCGATAAAACAATCAATTGGGACAACACGACAATGTTCCATCTCGACGAGTACATCGGCATTCCTGAGACACATCCCGCCAGTTTTCGCAAGTATCTGCGAGAACGTCTCGTGGACATCGTTCACCCCGGAACGGTGCATTTCTTGGACGGTGAAGCAGACGAACCGCAAGCCGAGTGTGATCGGCTCAATCGGATTATCTCGCAGCATCAGATTGATGTAGCGTTCGTAGGTATTGGTGAGAATGGACACCTCGCCTTCAACGATCCACCGGCGGATTTTGAGACAGAAGATCCTTATATTTTAGTCGAATTAGATGAGGCATGCCGACTCCAACAGGTCGGCGAGGGCTGGTTTACTGGAATTGATGACGTGCCGACCCAAGCGATTTCAATGTCCATTTGCCAAATCATGAAGGCGAAAGTAATTGTTTGCACTGTGCCGGATGAACGGAAAGCGGAAGCAGTTCGGAATTGCTTACACGGCGAGATAACGCCAATGCACCCTGCTTCGATTTTACAGACACATCCAGATTGTGCAGTATTTCTGGACGCTGGGTCAGCATCTTTATTGTAGGAAGTGGTAAAATTTGTCGCTGACAGCTAACGCGCGGCTTTAATCTGTCCCCAGGTGACCGCGAGTTTGTCTTGTGGCGCGACATCAAAGGGAATCTGACCGAGGGCATAGAGAATTGAACGGTGGATGAGTTCCCATCCATCGTCTGTTACCTGCAACCAACCGGTCGAGTGGGGCCAGATGTTAACGTGGCGTGCTTTCGTTGTGCCTTTCAGTAGTTTTGCTCCTGCTTCGTAGACAGAGATCGCCACGAGATCGTCGTTGTCGGCGCGCACAGCTAATATGTCAACGTCGCCTTCAAATCCGCTGCACGTCATGAGTGCTATCGCGGGTTTGCTAACTGTGATGTCGCCCTTAAAACCTTCCATTATTGGATGATCGGCATCAACGACAGTTAGGTCGTCGCCTGGATCGGAGTTGAATGTGCCATCTGCCGCAAATCCCATATCATCGTATGTCCACGTCTCTGCGTTGACGACTGGGACGGATGAGTCTTTGTATGCGTCCAGAATGTTGCCACTGGAGGTTGATTCCGAAATGAAGACAAAATCTATACCCGCCAGATCAACAGGGTGCTTTGCCAAATGCTGATGCAGTTCAACGACATAGCCCCACTCTTCGAGGTGTTCTATAAGAGGAATGTCCTTCGGGTCGGGTTCACCGGAGCCAACGAGGACGAGTTTTTCACCCTGAGCGATAACGGAACTTACAGCAAAAAATAGTACGAGAATCTGTAGCAAAAAGTGGCGATACATAAGAAGAATTTCCTCCTGTTGAGTTGGTTTTAGGGTATGGAGGCACCTGCAGACGATTGCTTACAACTATGCAGTGTGTAGCAGATACTTCCAAGGAATTTGATTGAATTCGGATATATTCTATAGGAATATACAAGGAATGTCAAGCGTTTTGATGAGTGGAGCAGAGGCATTCAATTCTCCAATAATTTTGAACTTTTGCTTGAGGACTCTTCACTGTAGGAGCGAGTATTTTTGCTTGGGTGTTCCCTTTGTATCCTGCCCCTTATTAAAACCTTCGGTTCTAAAACGCTCATGCTTTAGCAGGGAGAGTAGGTCGGTCAAGTGGGTGTATAGGTAATTATGGGTTTTACTATAAAAAGCGCGTAGTCCGTAACGAAGTGGTTCTCACTGCGAAGCAGGATCTACGGAGAGGCGGGTTAAGTATCTAACCCTGCTAACCGAACCGCAAGGAATAATTAAAAAATGAAAGATGCAATCAGAGTTGGGATTATTGGTGTTGGTGGAACAATTGGTAGCACGACCGCTATTCTCGCCGCAGAGCCAAACGTGGAACTCGTCGCTTTGGCAGACCCGGATCCTACCCGCAGGAAAAGAGTCTTGGATGGGATTAAGGGGGTCCGTGTTTTCGATGATTATCGGCAGATGTTCGGCGCGTGCGAGTTAGACGCAGTCTGCATTGGACTTCCGACGTGGATGCACGCCCCTGTCTCACAGGAAGCGGTGCAGCTTGGATTACATGTACTCTGCGAGAAACCCCCTTCAAATGATGCGACGGAGTTAGTGCCGGTCACCCAACTCGCGGAGACCAAGGGGCTTGTTTATATGTTTGTCCGCCAATCACGGTTCACGTCCCAATTGATGGAGGGACGCAGGCTGGTACAGGCTGGGGAACTCGGGGATGTATATTACGCGGAAACCCGATGGATACGCACACGGTGGTGTTCTGCACGCGGATGGCGGCACGACAAAGCCAAGGGGGGCGGAGTTCTCCTCGACCTCGGTATTCACGCCATTGACAACGTCTGGTTTATGATGGGGTGTCCGCGTCCGACAGAGGTTATGGCTGGACTGTACTGTACATTTTCCGATCTCGCACCCCCTGAACAAATCTATACCGCAGATGACGCGGCTTGCGGGTTTGTGCGGTTTGAGAACGGATGCACACTGCATTTTGCTGTCGCGTTTTCGCTGAATACTACGAACCGACAGTCTCCAGCAAAGGGAAGTGATCTGGTCAAAAGCGAGACGCAGGAGTTTCAACTTTACGGCACGAAAGCAGGACTTGAAAGTGGAAAGTTGCTGGTTGGGACACCGGATGGTGTTAAGGTCAAACCCATAAAAGTGCCGCCACAAAAGGCGGATGATATAACGCTTCAGGCACGAGAATTCATTCGAGCAATTCGAGAAGAGGATGAGCCTCTTAATCCCGGTTCGCAGGCAGTGATGCTCATGCAAATGCTCGATGGGGCAATGAAGTCCAGCGAAATCGGCAAGGCTGTTGCAATTCAGAGGTTCTAATTTATCTTGCGGTTAAACGACAATCGTTCTATCTTGTAAAGTGTTTCTCAAATCTGCTTGTGCCGTTGTTGCAGGCTAAGTTTTTTTCATGTATTGAGGGGAAAAGAAGGGGCAAAATGCCCAAACCCAATTGCGACGTGACCGAAAACCTGCAAAGACAACGGACGCAGCAGCCCAGGAGGACATAATTAAAAAAATGTCTATACAACACAATCAAGGCGGTCTCACACCCCAACAGAAGCAACAATTTCACGACGACGGCTTTCTATTCGTCCGAAACGTACTGCCAAACCATGCACTTCAGCCGTTGATTGATGAGTTAGCACAATTGGTTGATGTGGGAACTCAGGCGGCGGTCGAACGCGGTATCCTTGACCCGTCGGATACTTATGATGATGAATCATTTGAAACAAGATTGGCGCGGGTCTCGGATGCTTGTTCCGACCCGAACTGGATTTGGAGCAACTATTTCCGAGATCAGAAAATCCGAACCGCTGGGATGTTCACGCTCAGAACTGCCCCCACACTGCTCGATGTCGTTGGGTCTCTTATCGGTGATGAAATCTTTGCGCATCCGCAGTTTAATTACCGTGCCAAATTGCCCGACCAAGCAATTACTGTTATCCCGTGGCATCAAGATTTGGCGTATCTGATACCGGAAGAGGCGGGTGAAACATTGGTTGTAAATGTCTGGCTTCCGCTTGTTCGGGCAACTGAAGAGAGTGGGTGCATGCAAGTCATCCGCGGTTCACATCGCTACGATCTGATTGCGCACAACTACCAAGATCAGACTCCTGGGCATACGGGGGGGAGAGGCATCAGCGAGGCGGAATTGCCACCCGGTGATGTCGTTACCGCTGAACTTGAGGCGGGGGATGTTTTGCTGACAAGTGAACGGGTCGTTCACCGTGGGCTTCCGAACCGTTCTGATACAGTCCGTTGGAGTGTTGATACGCGCTATAGCCAAATCGGGTTGCCAACGGGGCGCGAAAATGTTCCCGGTTTCATTGCTCGGAGTCGATTGAATCCTGGGAGTATTGCTAAGTCGCATCACGACTGGAATCAGCTATTTATCTCCAACTAACGCTCCCCTGACGCGTTATATAGGTAGTGTTTACATTTTTTTGTCAGTACTAAGTATAGCTGAGCAATAAACGAATTCAAGGTATCTGCTTGCGTATTTATCAAACTCACGTTATATAGCATTTGGGCACTGGGTTATTGATGTTCTTCAAAATCCGGTACCATCGCTCCCAGAAACATCCCCGTTTTCTGATATGAACGAGGCCTCTCCGTCTACGCCAAATCGATCCTTGACATCGGAGGGCACTTACACGCCTGCCATCGCCCCGCGGGGAAATGTGCGGATACCAAACCCAGAACGCCCCGCTGCGTTTGAACGCCAAGGCCCTGGACGAAACGATTTCGAATCAGAGAGTACAGCACTCTCGACCATTGAAATACCGGAACTGCCAGAGTTTCCCTCCGAAGAATACCTAAAAACTGCGCTGAGTGAACAGTTTTCACTAGAACGTTTCAACCGTGCGATGCAAACCTTGAATCGTTATGGTCCGAAAGAAGGCCTTCGCCGACTTAAAGTATCAGACCCTGAAGTTGCCAAACGCATTGAGAGCACTCTTCGCAGTCCACAGGCGAACGAGTAAATACCCAAAAGGCATATCTTCTACGGGGTTCCCGCCCTTGCAATCATTGGAATTCTTGTAGGTGTTATTGATTATGCAACCGATATGCACAAGAGGTCTTCTGCTAAGCAACAGATCCCGTCTGTCGACGACACGACCACAGTCCCATCTCTTATAGCAAAGAAGAAATCTTGTAGGTGCTGTAATGATCGTATCACGCGATTGAGAGAACAGATTCACGAAGCGCGTGAACGGAGCCCGACCGCGCAAGAGCCTCAGGGAACTCCCAAATCTACGAAAGAAACAACGGCGGTTTCAGAGCAAAACCTTAAAGGCTTGTATCCAATAGGTTACCCTAAAACCACATCATAAGATAGGAGTAGGGCTATTTATGGTAGATTATGGAACCTATTAAATTGAATCGTCTCCGAATTTTTTCCTGAACAGGGAAACCGTATCGTGGTCGGGATGATTCGGCAGTTCAGCGGGGGTTTCCCATTCTTCGTCGACATCCGTTAATTTCACAGGTTTGCCATCATTTTCCAGAACCGATTTCCAGCCTGCGAGGAAGACGTTCGTCTTGTGTAAAATTTGGTCAAACGTCTGTGGCATTTCGTTATGGAGTGCCATGTTCTGGAACGTCCAAATCGTCGGCACCCAGATTTCTGTTTTGTCGAACGGATAACCGGTGCCGGTGTAGATTTTGAAATTCTCGCCGCCGTAGGCTCCCTGTGTGTGAATCTGCACTGTTCCCCACGAACCGCCCACTTGATGAAGTGTTCCGTAGAATTGACGACCCTCGGTATCAACATGCTCGAAGGTGAGAACACCGGGCGGGCTGTGCCAACTATCTGCCTGATATGCGACGGACACAACCGGATTTCCTGCCTCAGCAACCGCCTTGCAAACCATATAGAGTCCATGGATTCCGTGCGTCGGATAGTCGTCGAACGAGTTGGTCGCCGTGTAACAGATGATCTGTTTATCGCTTGCCCACGCCTTAGCGCGTGAGATAGCATCGTTGTGCTCGTGACTCGATGGCGCAAGGATGGTCGCGCCGTGCTTTTCAGCGAGTTCAATCATCTGTCGTGCTTTCGCGAGGGAGTTGGCAAATGGACGGTTGATTAGGTTCGGCAAACCCGCTTCGAGATACGGTTCGTGGAGGATGTGGTTCCATGGATGATTATAGTAGCCTCCGGAGATCACGCCGTCTACCTTCCCCAACATATCATCAAAATTCTTGACGACTTCGCAACCGTAAGGTTCAGCAACCGCTTTCGCCTTTTCGTATTCAATATCCCAACAGTGGGTGATCCGCATCCCTGTAAACGGTGTATCTTTCTCGCCGGGGCGTGGATTAATATGTGGTGCCCACAACGGCATGTGTGAATATGAGTCTGCATTCAGAAATCCGACACGGAAAGGTTCAGAGTTAGGTGCTTGCATAGCTGTCTCCCTTTATGAGTTCTCAGTTTTCGGTTAAGAAGTTTTGATATACAATTTACCATTTCCTCGAGTACTTCAAGTTTGGGTCGATTGTTACAATCCGCTCTTTAACCGATAGCCGATAACTGACAACCGACAACCATTTACATTGAAACCCATGTTGACCCGTTTTCACAAGATTCAACCGCTTTGTAGATGAACTGCATACCCCGTAATCCATCATGGACCGTCGGAAAATCGTATGCATCTGTTTCCATGGGATTGCCGTCGATATATTGCCGGATGGCTTCAACAACACCAACGTAAATCGTTGCAAACGCCTCCAAGTACCCTTCGGGATGCCCCGTTGGGATACGTGCGCCTGCTGCTGCGGCTTCGGACAGGTATCCCTGACCACGAGTAAGGGTCTGTCTCGGTGTACCGTAACGATAGAGTTCGAGATAGTTTGGATTCTCTTGTGCCCATTTCACTGCACCCTGTTCGGCATAAACGCGAAGTGTGAGTCCATTTTCTTCTCCAGTGGCGACCTGGCTTATGCTTAAAACGCCTTTACCGCCACCCTTGAAACGGAGCAGGGCATTGACATCCTCATCCAGTACTCTGTCAGGGAGAAAAGTACTCTTATCGGCACAGAGTTCAACAATCGGATCGCCAGTGACATACTCAAGCAGATTCACACAGTGTGTACCGACATCACCCATCGTGCCGCCGATACCTGACTGCGCCGGATCAACACGCCACGCCGCTTGTTTCTGACCAAGTTTCTCGTGCGGGACCATCAGAAAGTCTTGGAGGTATTCTACGACGACTTTGCGAATTTGTCCCATTGAGCCTTCAGCAAACAGTGCTCGCGCGTGCCGTACGAGCGGGTGCCCCGTGTAATTGTGTGTCAGGGCAAAGACGAGTCCCGAATCTTCGACGAGTTGGACAAGTGCCTCGGCTTCATCGAGACTGTACGTCATTGGTTTATCACAGACGACGTGGAAACCCGCGTCCAAAAACGTCTTTGCGATCTCAAAGTGGGATATATTTGGTGTGACGATGCTTACAAAGTCGATACGTTCATTTTCGGGGAGTGCGGCTTCGGCTGCCGCCATCTCTGTGTGACTGCTGTAGCAGCGATTCGGATCGAGATACAACTCTGCACCGGTGATGCGTGTATTTTCTGGGTCGCGTGAGAAACACCCGGCAGCGACTTCAATTTGCTGGTCGAGTGTGGCAGCGATTCGATGGACACCACCGATAAACGCGCCCTGCCCGCCACCGACCATACCCATTCGTAATTTCCGATTCCAAGATTTCATAATATTTTACTCCAATTCGATTGTAAGATTAAAAATCATGAATTCAATCCAAGAATGTCACGATTCCGTGCGGTGTCGGTTTCTCCGCCTGCGAAGTCATCAAAGGCGACATCGGTCGTTTCGATAATATGTTTGGCGATAAACGGCGCGCCTTCTGCCGCGCCTTGCTCTGGACTTTTGACACAGCATTCCCATTCCAGTACTGCCCAGCTGTCGTACCCCGCTTCGGTGAGGAGTGTGAATACCTGTGTAAAATCCACTTGTCCATCACCGAGTGAACGGAATCTTCCCGCACGTCCAGCCCATGACTGATAGCCGCCGTAGACCCCGACCCGACCTGTCGGACGGAATTCGGCATCCTTAACGTGAAATCCCTTGATACGTTCGCTGTAAAGTCGGATGAAGTCGATATAATCGAGTTGTTGGAGGAGAAAATGGCTCGGGTCGTAGTTGAGACAAGCCGCGGGGTGGTTGTCCGTGTAATCTAAGAACATCTCGTAGGTCGCGCCGTCGTAGATGTCCGAACCCGGATGGAGTTCGTAGGCGAAGACCTGACCGTTATCGCGTGCCAGGTCCAGAAGTGGTAGCCACCGTGCCGCGAGTTCTTTGAACGCCTCTTCTATGATGCCGTCGGGACGTTGAGGCCATGGGTAAACGGTGTGCCACGCGAAACCGCCTGAAAGCACAGGAATGACATCCAGTCCCATATTCACCGAAGCGTGGATACATTTTGTTAATTCACCTGTTGCCCATGCTGTCCTTTCGGTGCCTCGTAAACCCTGAGGATGGAACGCCTCAAACATAACTTCATACGCGGGATGCATAGCCAGTACCTGCCCAGCGAGATAGCCAGCGACCTCTGTCGCTTCAAGCCCTATCTCGTTAAGTGTTCCTTTAAATTCATCGCAATAGGTTTTGGATTCGGCGGCTTTTCCGAGGTCAATGACGCGATCGTCCCAATTAGGAATTTGGACCCCTTTATACCCCAAGCCGGCAACCCATTTCCCGATATTTTCCATTGTATCGTATGGGGCCTCGTCCCGCATGAATTGGGCGAGGAAGATAGCTGGACCTTTGATTTTCGGCATTGTTTCTGCACTCCCTGTATTTGTGTATGAACCCTAACAATGTCTAAAGTTTGGACAATTTCGCTTCGTCATCAATCATCAGGAGACCCGTAGGTTGGGTTGAGCGGGAAAACTCACTCCCCTCTTGTCCCTACCGAAACGCTCATCTGCAAAGACGCTTGGCCTGTCAACAGATACAGCGAAACCCAACACATCCACCGATGTCAGAAACATAGCGGTGGGTTTCACTCAAACTGTGGGCGGTCAGGGCTCC
>JAAXHD010000153.1 GCA_012271015.1 Candidatus Poribacteria bacterium
ATTCCGATGAGTTTGTAGATTTCGCGCATCTGACTGCTCTTGCCGACCAATCGGTGACCAATCTCTGCAGTTGGCGACTCGTCTGCTGTTTCGGCGGGCAAAGTACTTCGGACGGATTGTGTTCGGAACGCTCGTTCCAGAACACTCTTGACGATATCCAGATCGATCGGTTTCGGGACGAAATCGAACGCTTGTAACCGCATCGCTTCTATGGTTGTCTCTACATCGTCATAAGCCGTAATGATAACCACAATTACCCACGGATGACGTACCTTAATTTCGCCTAACGCCTCCAGACCGCTCATTCCGGGTAATTTCACATCGAGTAAGACAACATCCGGCTTGTCAGCTGCAATGCGGCGTAAACCCTCCTCGGCATTGTTCGCAGTGTTCGGGCGATAGCCTTCGCTTTCTAAGAATTGCTCGAATGCCCAACAGATTTTTTCGTCGTCGTCAATTACCAATACATTTTTCATTTTTTTAACTTTTTAAACTATGAAATCCTGGGCATCGCTCCCCGTGCAAGCCTCTATAGGCTTGCAGGACAATGTTTCGCGATGGTTCTTGGTTGCGTCTAACCATTTCTGGATGATAAGCAAACAAAAAGTCTTAAAACACATACATTTCGCCAGTCGCGTCGGGATTAACCAGAAACCACTGCGGAATGTAATGGAGCAGTGACCAGATTTAATCATTAGAAATTCGTTTGCCACCCTCTATCGACAACAAAAACTTCTCACCATCCTCACTCATCTCGTTGTTATTCGCTTCTTCCGTTTTTTCCTCTAATTTCCGCTTGAGAACCGGATAAGAATCCACAACCGGGATCTCGTTGAGAGATGTCAAAGCCGGTTTTCGTCCTTCCGCTCTCTCAGTTGCTTCAGCGAATCGTTCGTTCTTCCTAGCAACGTGTGTTGCGTCTCGCGCTTTGAAATCAGGGAGTACGTGTTCCGCAAAGAGTTCCAATGATTCGCATATATCCTCATGACGGTTCGCTCCAGCCTGCTGAATGAAGACAACTTGGTCCACGCCAGCGTCCTCCATTATCTCTAAATGCTCACGGACTTGCCCCGGTGTGCCGATCCCTGCTCTCCCCTCAGCTGGATCCTGTGGTGTCTGTTTATATAACTGCCAAATATCCGTTTCCCCGGGTATCTGCGAGCCGTTGTGATAGTAATGTGCGAGCCCAAATCGGAAGAAACGCAAACCGTCTAAACCGCGAGCGATAGCAGTCTCTTCGTCGTCATGACACGAAAATCCTGACACCATAGCGATGTTCGGATTCACCCGCTGCGTCAAGGGTTCACACTCTTTCTCGAAAATTTCATAATACTCTTCCACCCAGAATTTTGCTTCGTCGGCATCGACAAATGCAAAAGTTAACGCGCCCAGTCCATATCTGGCAGCGTATCGAAGGCTCTCGCGACTGGAACAAGCTACCCACGGTGGCGGATGTGGTGTCTGTAACGGTTTTGGAATGACATTACGAGGCGGCATCGAAAAATACTGTCCATCATACCCTGCATAAGGCGATTGGCTCATCATTTTCGCCGTTTCACGTGTGCATTCCGTCCACATCTCGCGTTTACATTTCGGATCGACATTGAATCCACCGAGTTCCATATGAGAAGCAGATTCACCCGTCCCCCACTCCACACGTCCATCTGAGACGAGGTCAAGCGTGGCGATGCGTTCGGCGACGCGCGCCGGATGATTGTAAGCCGGAGGCATCAGCACGATTCCGTGTCCCAATCGAATCTGTGTTGTCCGCTGGCTACACGCCGCGAGGAATACCTCCGGTGCTGAAGAGTGTGAATACTCCTCAAGGAAATGGTGCTCAACCTCCCAGATATAGTCAAATCCAAGTGTATCAGCCAGTTCTACCTGCGCTAATGCATCTTGAAAGAGTTTATGTTCTGCGCCGTCGTGCCACGGGCGCGGAATCTGATGTTCATAAAACAGCCCAAATTTCATACCTTAATTTTTCCTTGCGATTCGGTCAGGTGGGTTTGATAATTGAAGTGCCTTTACGTAGATCTGAAAAAACACCCAAGCAAAACCTCTCCGCTACGCTTACGGGCTACGCGCTTAGGTTTAACAAACACCTCCTTACTGACAACTGACGACTGACTGCTAATTTTACATTTCGGTATCAAGCGTATGCATCTCTTCGTCAGTCAATTCCCATGCGAAAACATCTAAATTCTCGCTTAAATGCGGCACCGAACCTGATTTCGGGATTGTGATAATGTCTTGCTGCACCAACCACCGGAGTGCTACCTGTGCTGCAGTCTTTCCGTGATTTTCCCCGATGCCACGCAGGACTGCATCACCGGCAAGGTCTCCAACAGCAAGCGGACGGTGTGCTGTCATGACAATACCGCGAGCATGGCAGTAGTCACGCAATTCTGATCGGTTGTTGCGCACATGATATTCCACTTGATTCGTGCAAATGGGGAGTTCGGAGGCTTCACACGCCTCCTCAACCTGAGCGATGCTAAAATTGCTGATACCGATACTTTTGACTTGACCCGCCTCGTAAAGTTTTTGGAAAGCCTCAAAAGTTTCGGTAACCGGAACAGAATCACGACTCGGATGGTGAATCAATAACAGGTCAACGTAATCCATCTGCAAATCGTTTAGACATTCTTCAAATTGGGCAAGAACATCGGCATGCCTGAGATGGGTGCCCCAAATTTTGGTGGTCAGAAAGATTTCCTCACGATTAACAGGAATATCGCGGAGCGCTTTCCCGATTTCGCGTTGGTTTTGGTACATCCATGCCGTGTCTATATGTGTATAGCCCAATGCGACGGCTTCTTTGACGATGCGTTCGCACTGTCTGCCTTTGAGTTGCCAAGTTCCCAAGCCGAATATGGGGACTTCATGTCCTGATGCGAGTCTAATATTTTTGACACTCCCACGTCTAAAGTCGTGGGATTCTTGTTTCGTCATTTCGTGCCTCCTGCGAGTGAAGGTCTTACAGAAACTCCACAAGCGTTTTAACTCTCCGCGTATCCCGCGGCGAGGGTTCTTAAATTAATTGCTGCGTTAACGTCCCGGTCTATGGACGTTCCACAGTGATCGCACTGATATTGCCTATCCGAAAGTGTTAGGTCTTCTTTTTTATTATCACAACTACTACAATTCTTGCTGCTTGCGAAAAACTTATCGGCCTTGTATATCGGAATGCCAAGCGTTTCGGCTTTTCTCTTAAGTTTCTCAAGGAACCCCTCAAGTGCAGCGTCTGATAAGGATTTCGCAAGTTTCCTATTCTTGAGCAGGTTCGTGATCTGTAGCGTTTCTATACCCATACCACTTACACCTATAAGAATGTCAGTTGTCGCTTTATGGTGAGCGTCTTTTCGGATACATACAATGCGATAATGAATACGCTCCACAATCCGCTGTTGCTTATACCAGTTTTGACTCAAGAAAACTTTACGACTTAACTTGCGTTGTTCTCTCTTGAGTTTTCGCTCGTAACGCTTTAATGCCTTCGGGTTCTCATAGGTCGTGCCATCGTCAAGCGTTGCTAATGTGGAAATGCCTACGTCTATACCGATTGTTGGGTAGATTGAACGATCAATCTCATGAGGTGTTCCAACTTCTACTATAGACGCAAACCAATCGACAAACTCGGACGACGCGGGACATCGGTGGAGAGGCGGTTGAACTTCTACAGATATAGACGCAAACCACCGGTGTGCTGTCCTTGATAGAGTAACAGATACAATTTTCCCAACAAACCTTAACTCCTCAAAAGTCTTTACCCAACCGATTTTCGGTAACTTGATACGTTTGCCTTCTATGCGGACAGATTGCTCATCCGTCGTGTAGGAATGTTTGCAACCTCTTTTTTTGAGTCTTGGAAACTTTGCCCGCTTTGCTTTCCAATTGTCTATGGCATCACCGAGGTTGTGGACAGCATACATAGCAGCACGTTGATCCTGTGCTTTCGTCCAATCAAACGCCTCTTTCTTGTGATTAAAGCGTTTGTTAAGGTCATACATGGATAAAAAAGTATCCGATGCAAGTTTCTTCTTAAAATCAGATAAGGCAGAATTGTAGGCAAACTTCGCATAACCGCATTGCTGGTAAAACCACGCAATCTGATCACGATTTGGATTTAATGCAATTTTATGTGTCTTTATCATGGTATATCAGGTATCAGGCGTTTATCCTCTACAACGTGGGAGGAAACTAGCACGTTACTGAGAAGTAACGCGTTGCATGCTAGTCTCCAACCTGATATTTTAATTATACCACAAAAGCCCCAAAAATCAAATACTTTTTTGTTTCCAACGCACGACAGACGCGGGTTGGACCCCGGGGAATGCCATAAGGCATTCATACCGTTGATTCGTCTAAAGACTTGGGATTGTTAGAAAAGCCCTTCATAATACTCCATGATAGACGATTTAAAAAAAAAAGTCAAAAAAAGTTGACAAATATCAGGAGATGGTGTATACTATTAAGAGTATTCACGGTCGAGTGGCGGAATCGGTAGACGCAACGGACTTAAAATCCGTCGCCCTTAAACAGGCGTGAGGGTTCAAGTCCCTCCTCGACCATGTTTTAGGATAATGATTCTTGCCGCAGGGTAGAGCAGCCAGGTAGCTCGTCGGGCTCATAACCCGGAGGACGGGGGTTCAAATCCCCCCCCTGCAACTCCTTGAACTTTCCTATCTCTTTTCTCCCCTGAAATCTCTTCTTGCGCGGATATTTTCTGGTTTAC
>JAAXHD010000397.1:0-7491 GCA_012271015.1 Candidatus Poribacteria bacterium
GCTGTTGGAAGTTGGATTTGATAAGTCGGTGTATAGGCTACAGAATGAATAGCGACCCGCGATCAGTTTCTGTGTTAGCGACCACACGCACGAAGTCGCATATCCTTTATTGCGGTGTTCCGGTGGCGTGTACACAGTGTTGATCGTTGTACCATTTCTCGTCGGACGAGATTCTTTGGCTATACAAACTGGATTACCGTCGTCCCAAATGTACAGTTCCTGCCCTCTGATGGAGCGTTCAGCGTGACTTTTGGCACTTTCAAGATCAGCGGGTTCTCTAATCTCTTCCGAAAATTTGGCAATCCATTTCGCCATGAGTGGATGGTCATCCATACGCGCCAAACGGAGTTTTCCAGGTGACAGAGACACATCCACGACCTTTCTTGCTTCAAATACGCGTAGTCGCATGGCGACTTTGGGTGATACACTGAACGCCCCTTCGACCCAGCAATCAGAAAAGGCTTGGGCTTCTACTGCTGGTCCAACAACTCCCGGTGTTCGTTTTTTGATTCTGCGTAAGTGGTGCACAAGGTGAGTTATAGCCATCGGAACCTCTGTGTCAATTCTGCTTAGGATAATTCGCCTTGGTGGTGTCATTATTGCGACACCTACGACTTTCTCCTGTTCCAGAATACTCAGTAGAAGAGGCGATTTGGATCCATAATAGTGGGGACTCTCGGAGAGCCTATAAACGAGACCAATAGGCAAATTGTTTTCACTTTCATGCCGTTCCAAGTAGGTGCCTGAAAGTGAAATCATTTCGCTTGCATGGTTATGGGTTATGATTTCAATCACTGTTTTTCTCTTTTTTTACTATTGTATCAGAAAGGGTTTTCGGAAAATCTCTCTGGATCCGCATTCACATCTTAATCTAACGTAGCAGTTCGGGAAGGTCTTCTATCGAACCTACCCGTGCTAACGGAGGTGTGCAAGACCATTCCACATCTCGATCTTGATACCACGCCGCCTGAATCGCTCTCATACCGACAGATGCCGCACCCTGCAGTTCATCATAACCGCCGTCTCCAACAAAGTACGCTTCAGAAGGTTGGACACACATGCGTGAACAAGCCAGCTCGAATATCTCCCTATCGGGTTTCATTACGCCGACGCTGCAGGAAAATACGACTGGATCCACGTGATCTTGGAGTGGACAAAATCGCCAAGCGAGGACCTCTTCTGGTAAAGCATTGCTGATAATTCCAACTTTCAGCCCACGCTCCCGGACTGCACGCAACATTTCAAATATCTGAGGTTCGACACAACTCAAGACTTTTGATTTCCATACCTCATGCTCTTGTGCAGCCATAACAATCTCATCTTTCGTGAGTGGCGACCCGACGGCTACACACAAATGGGTAAAGTGCGCCAGACAATCAGGGAATCTGCCGGTCATCGCGGCGTCCTCGTTCTCTGCCCACCAAAGCGAAGATTGATCTTTGGTTGTGCCTAGTCGTTCATGGAACGGAGCCCTTGTTTGAAAATCTTTTCGCGTTTTCTCAGTTATGAGCGTTTCAAATAAATCAAAGAAGACTGCTTTCAAATCACTGCTCCGTTGGTGCGATCGTCGTGTAGTATTTGAGACATCATTTCTCCAATACATCCAAACAAGATTTCAAGCGAAGATCGTGATTGGCATATTGTTTTAGCCACTCAACGACTGTTTTGCCGTCCCCGAGTCTGGCTTGTAAATCTGCCCCGTGTTCTACCAGATATTGCGTCGTTTCTACATGTCCATGACCGGCCGCGCAGTACAGGGGAAAATGCCCGTGATCTGATGTTAGATTGACATCTGCACCGCTACCGACCAACTCTTCTACAATTTCCAGATCACCGTTTCGAGTCGCATGGTGCAAGGCTGTATCGCCACGGGCGTAACGCTCCTGCACTAATTGTGGGGTGTCACGGAGCATTGCATTAACTCGTTGCGCATTGGCTAAGAAAACGGCGTATATAAACTGGCGTGCAATTTCGCTCGATGGTTTGGCATGTGCATCTAACCCCCCATACGTAATGAGTAGTGATACGACTTCCTTATTGTCTGGCACTTCTCCGGCATAGTGGATCGCATAACCATCGTGCACCGCCAAATCGGCTCCACAATTTATTAGGTATTTAACGACATCATAGTGCCGTCTTAATCCGGCATGAAATATAGGACACCATTCGTATTTGTCGTCTTGATTGATCAAATGAGGGTCCTGTTCAACGATTTTCTTGACTGCATCGAGGTCCCCGTTTGCCGCTGCGTCGTGAATTGAACCGAGTTGCATATTTATCCTCCAGGTGTGAGGTTAATTGTATTTCCAAAAATAAATAGTAATTTAAGTTTACATTATATATGATAACATATTTGATTCGGAAATGCAAGTTTATTTTACTTCTTGAAGGCATTTTTCTTTCGGAATGATTCCGGGGAGACTCTCAATACATGCTTATGTCGAAATCGTGTGAGTTGACTCATGGTGTCCATAACGCATCAATCTTGCCCATGATTGATGCCACTTTTTCATGCTGATTGTGTTCGAGAACATAGAGTAAATCCGGAAATGGGGCGGTCCGGCGGTAAAAAGCGCAGCGAGAATGCCAGCCATCGTCAATAATGCCATCATAGTAAGCACCCAGATCGCCAACATCTTCTGCAGGGTCACCAACCGCGCAACTGCCCCAATCAATAATTCCAGTGACGGTTTCCGTATCGACATCTACTAAAATGTTGTGTGAATAAAAGTCTTGGTGAATAAGCACCGGGATGAAGGAAAAGATAGACGGGTTCGCCATCATCTGCTCGAAATAGGTACTAAGTTCTTCTTGTTGTCGGTGAGTGAGCCGCGGAAAGATGTAGGTTCGTATTTTTCTCCACATCTTGGTTATCCCTTCCTGCCATGCCTGTGATGTCGTATAAACATCGATTTCAAATAAGTCTTGTACGCGGTCTATGGGAAAGCGATGCAGCGCGGTGAGAAAAGCCCCCAACGGCGGTTGCCACCACGATGCCGATTGGACTTCGGGTGAGCACTGATTCAATGGTGTTCCCTCAATGAAAGCATATCCGCCAAACACGAATGGGTAATGTTGTGTGGGTTGCCCGTAGTAGAGATACTGCGGAATAGACACGGGAACGGTAAGGGCAAGTTCAGTCAGTAAACGCATCTCACGTACCAAGTCATGCGCTGCGACCTGATGTTTAGGGAAGCGAAAAACTATCTGCTGGTTGACCAGAAACGCCCGATTCGCCCAACCTTCATGGAGCGGCTCACATGTTTCAATCGGCAACTGTGGGAAGTTTTCAGTAATCGCTGCGTGGTAGTTTTTCTCAGTTGCATGGTGGTGGGATCGTATTTCGACCATTGTTTCTCGTTTCCATTCCTCACTTCAATTACCATACATACAAATGGGGTTCTCTTTCGCGAATCAACGTCTTCACCTGAGTCGATTCGATTTGCAGTGCCACCTCTTGGCTGCCCATGTAATTGCGCCATTCTGTATCGGGAAGTAAATCCATTTTGTAAAGGATTTCCCGAATTGATTGACAGATGGTGTGGATAATCTCGCCGCGCGTTTCATGATTGTTTGCGGATTCGAGTTTCTTGAGAGATGGCTCTATCATGTCTATCCATTTCGGGAGGCTTTGTGCCTGCCAGTGCAGCCATTTCCAGTATACGGGAAAGCGTTTATTGAACAGACACAGAAGCCTGAGAGTGCCTTCGACAAAAGCACCCTGACCGATGAGTAAACCTATACCGTCCCCGCGTTTCGCTAAACGATAGCACGAGTTGTAGTCGCCATTGTGCCAAAGTCCCCAGAGATCACTCGCAATCTTCCATTTCCAGATGTCTGCCGGGTAGTATGCCTTTTGGAAAGCGGATATGCGTTCGCTAAGCGCGTTAGAGGGGTCATAGAGAACAAAACCAGACGACGCATAGCAAAGATCGTTATCATCAATGGCAGCCCATTCCTCGATCGTCACCGGTGGATAGGCAGATTTGTGAAAATCACGATAGACTGCGTCGATGGTGCTTATCTGTATTGTCTTAGATTGCAATTTGGCTGTGTCAATTCCTAAAAACTCACCTGGAATAACTGCCTCCAGAGCCTGAGAAATAGAAGAGCCATACGCTGCAAGATCCTGTTCCGACAGCAGGAGTTGGCACTTGCTGGGTCCCCAGTCATGATCGCGTGACAGTTCGTCATCGGCACCAAGAACGTCAGATCCTAATCCGATGACTCCAGCACTGAGACGGGGAAGGATATCCGAAAAGCGTTCTTTTAAGACGGGTAGAAAGACTTCATGAAATAAAATTTTACAGTATACGTGCCCCTTCAGCGGTAACTCATAGTTTTCAGGATTGAGCTGCGAAGAGTCTTGTTCCTTCATCAGCCACCTCTTTGGTGATGCTACGATTTTGTTCAACGAATGATCTTGCAGAAGTGAGTTGGAAAATCCTCTTCACCTTGGATCCCTGCACTCAATTGTTAAAAATATACTAAATTTTCTGGAAAATGTCAAAATTTTTGAGGCGTTTTCTTTGTGGTACGGGCAAAAATTGTGACGGGCACTGATAATGCTGGCGATGTTTCAAACCTCAACCGAGCGCATTCACCACAGCATCGCCGACCTGTGAGGTTGTGGCTCGACCGTCAAGGTCCGGTGGGAGGGTTTTCCCTTCTTTGACGACCTTTAGCACAGCCGCATCTATCGCTTCTGCCGCTTCTACTTCGCCGATGAAGCGTAACATCATCGAACCAGAGATGATTGCCGCCAGCGGATTCGCAATGCCCATCCCCATGATGTCGGGGGCACTCCCGTGGACCGGCTCGAACATCGATGGGAATCGACATTGGGGGTCGATATTGCCGCTCGGTGCCAGTCCCATACTTCCGGTGATAATTGCACCGATATCCGTGAGGATATCCCCAAACAAATTACTGGCGACAACAACATCAAAGTCCTCGGGTCTCCGCACGAAATCCATGCATGCTGCGTCTACGAGCAACGATTCTGTCTCTATGTCGGGATACTTTTCAGCCACTCGCTCGAAGGCGGTATCCCATACAATCATGCCGTAGCCTTGCGCGTTCGATTTGGTGACCGAAGTGACTTTGCGCTTCTTATCTCGTGCACGAGCTTGCTCGAAGGCATACGTGATAATGCGTTCGCAACCGTGGCGCGTAAATACGCCAACCTGCACACCCACCTCTTCAGGGAACCCTTGGTACTGGAACCCGCCGACGTTGGCATACTCCCCTTCTGTGTTTTCTCTTATTACCACTAAATCGATATCCCAGGCACCTTTGTCCTTGAGCGGTGTGTTAATGCCGGGATAGAGGACACTCGGTCGCTCACAGACGTACTGATCGAATCTACGTCGGATAGGCAATAAAAGCCCATTGAGCGTAAGGTGGTCTTGGATGTCGGGGTGTCCGACTGCACCGAGATAAATCTGGTCAAACTCTGCCAAGGTATCAAGGGCATCTGCTGGCATCATGTGTCCGTGCTTGAAATAGTAGTCTGAGCCCCAAGGAAACTCCACGAAGTCCCATTTGATGTTATACCTGTCGGCGATAGCGTTGAGGACCTTGAGGCCCTCCTCCATCACTTCAATTCCAATTCCGTCTCCTCGAATTACCGCAATCCTGTATTTAGTCATATTTTCTCCTATTAGGACTAAAATGGTGCCTGCACTGTTCCATAGTTTGATGAAGGTTCTCTTAGACCACAACTGAAGGCCGGGGGTTAGGCACCGTTGTGTCCATCTGAAGGTACAAAATCGAATAACAAGGCATCTCCGATTGGTACATAACCGATTTTGGTGTAGATACTATTGGAAGTTGGATTTGATAAATCGGTATAAAGACTACAAAATGAATAGCGATCGGTGCGCATCTTTTGTGTTAGCGACCACTAACATTTTTTACTTCCTCTGGTTGATTTTTAGAGTTGCTTAGATCCTTTGCACCAGCACGGTTGGCAAACCGTGTCTACCGAAGGATGGAGTATTTTCGAGTTTATCCCACCGGAGTGTTCATGTATTTTCATAATTTGCCATATTAGTATTTTACCCTAATTCTGATCGCTATTCAAGTGTAGTGATCGGTGTCGCGCTCAGGAGACCACTCCTATAAGAGAATTGAACGGTTCTTTGATTTTAGGCATTGCACGAGATGAATTTTTATGCTATGCTCTCATGCAAAGAAGGAAATCAGAACTATCTCTGGTGCTTAAACAAAGGAGAAACCGATGCCGAACACTCAAGAAATTGGTTGGAATGCTGTCAGTAAAACCGGGGTCGTTGCTGCGGGAGGTGCAAAGGCTGTCGCAGCGGGGATCGAGATTCTGGAAGCAGGCGGAAATGCAGCGGACGCAGCGGCGGGAACGATTTTTGCACTCAATGTCACAGACCACGGTGCCTGTTCTATTGGGGGTGAAGTGCCACTCCTTATCTTTGACTCGGAAAAACAGGAAGTGAAATCCCTCTCCGGACAGGGACGCGCCCCGCTTTCACAAACCGCCATTGATTGGTACATGGAAAACGGGATTCCGAACGGCGACATCAAAATGGCACCCGTTCCGTCAGTTGTGGATCTCTGCACGACGACACTCAAACTGTATGGAACCATGACGTTTGAGGAAATCATCGCACCTACGTTGGCACTGCTTGATGCTGGCGAGGCAGATTGGCACCCTGAATTGGCGGTTACCTTGCGTCGAATGGTTGCGTCGGAACAGAAGACATCTGGGAGCCGCGCGGAAAAAATCCAAGCGGCAAGCGATCGCTTCTATGGACGAAACGGTGCTAATAGCGATGTTGCCGATGCATTAGAAGGTTTTTACATTGACAAGGGCGGATTTCTCCGTAAGGCTGACCTCGCTGCCCATGTTACGCTTGTTGAGGATCCTGTAGCAGTCGATTACCGAGGGTATACGGTATACAAGTGCGGTCCGTGGACGCAAGGTCCCTATCTCTGTCAGGCGTTGCGTTTATTGGAAGGCTTCGACCTCAAAGCGATGGGTAACGCCTCGGCAGACTACGTGCATGTGGTTACGGAAGCACTCAAATTGGCGATGGCTGACCGAGACGCATACTATGGTGACCCGGAATTTGTAGATGTCCCGTTATCTGAGCTGCTTTCGGACGCCTATACCGAGATTCGCCGACCCCTCATTGATATGCAAAAGGCATCGCATGAGGCGAGGCCCGGTGATGTGGATAATATGGAACCGCTAAAGGCGGATGGTGTATTTCGACCTGGAGTCGGTGGAACGACGACCTGTGCGGTCGCTGACCGGTGGGGAAATGTGGTCGCTGCGACCCCGAGTGCTAACGTCTATCACGCAGGAGGTATGGTCGGACCGACGGGGGTCAGTTATGGTAACCGTCTGCGGAGTCTGAATACAACACCCGGGCATCCGAACTGTATCCAACCTGGAAAACGTCCGAGAATCACGTTGACCCCGACACTGGTTCTCAAAGAGGGTGCCCCGATTTT
>JAAXHD010000397.1:7576-9035 GCA_012271015.1 Candidatus Poribacteria bacterium
ACCGTGTAGAGACGTTCGGACAAGCGGGTTCGTTAACGATCAACGATAGTGTGTGTGAGAACGTTCGAGAGGAGCTTGCCGGTCGCGGTCATCAAGTCAGAGCGCACGGAGGTGCTATTGCCGCGCCTTCCATGATCCATATCAATAAAGACAATGGGACGTTCTATGCTGCTGGCGACCCAGCTGCCGGACGACATGCGGCGGGAGTAAGAGACGACTGAAAGGAAAGCAATTTTATAGTAAAACCGAAAAATAAATAGACATTCCTCCCTCCCCTGGTAGGCGAGGCTTCTAACCTCGCCGGTGCGGAGTGTCTAATTAATTCTAAACTTTACTATAGTTAGATTCGGACAAACTCCAGTTCAATAACCGAGATTGCGCAAGTATTCTCGATTTACAACAGCGGCTTCGGCGGGTGGACGTGACGGATATGGGCGATCGAGTTCGACAGAGACCCATCCGTCATAACCGACTGATTCGAGACCTTCAAGGGCGGCTTTGACATCAAGCCCCAAGTTTCCTGCGCCGAGTTCAGCGAAACGCGCCTGCTCACCGAAGCGTTGCGTTCTATAATCCCATGTTCCTGGATCGTCTGCGTGACAGTCTTTGAGATGGACATGTCCAATCCGATTCCGCAAATTTTCGCTCTCAAAAACCAGCATCGGATCGCTGCCAGCGGCGAGCATGTGTCCCGTGTCGAACAGCAACCAGAGACTCGGTGCGGCTGCCAAGAGGCGTTCCGCATCCTCGACCGTCTCAAGCAGTGTGCCGAGATGGGCGTGGTGGAAACCTTTGATGTGATGCGCGTCGCAGAAGGCGAGGACATCGTCTAAGGTCCGGGCGGCGTTCTCGAAATCGGCATCGCTCGGGTCGGATCCGCCCATTCTGAGCGTCTCAATGAAGGGACTTCGGCGGCATCATTGCCGAGGGCGATGTTGAACTTAACCCTGTCGAGTCCTGCGCCGCCGGCATTGACGATATGAAGTCCGAGACTCCGTGCGAGCATCGTCATTTCGATGAGTTCATCGGAAGTCTCAATCCCTAAACCTTCGACGCCGTCCCACCCAGCGTCAGCGACTTCACGCAATACCTTTTCCGGATTTTCCCGCTGTTCACCCCCAAATTGGATGAGGTGACAGGCAAGTCTGAATTTACTCATGAATGTGTCTCCTTACTTATCCAACTGACAGATACAATTTCTTTCCAAGCACTTTTGCGTACTTTCCTAAGGTTGACAATCTAACATCTTCTGCGTGGTTTTCTATTCTGGAGATAGCAGATTTCTTGGTATTCAACTTTTGTGCTACCTCTTCTTGGGTTAAGCCAGCTTCTTCTCTCGCCTGCCGAAGAAGAACACCGATTTTGAACTCAAGGTAACCAGTTTCGTAATTCTCGGCAAATTCAGCGTCTCTGGCTTTACGTTTTTCGACATACTGTTTTAAATCGCTCACTGTTTTTT
>JAAXHD010000397.1:9122-10536 GCA_012271015.1 Candidatus Poribacteria bacterium
CAAGTGACTTTAGTACTCTGCCTCGCAGTAAGAGAATCCAAAAATTCCTCAACTGGACAGTGCCCTGATGCTGTACGATAAAAACCGATTTCTCTCATATTTGGAAAGTTAGTGAAAACATTTACTACTATTGAGTGCTGTTAAGGACAACTGTCGGTCAGGGTTCTGGTACAACCACATCTCCGTGTTTTTCTGAATAGCTGTCCATTCGCTGTCCAACATTGAATACCAAGCGGTGTCTCTGTTCCGACCTTTTATAATCATGTGCTGTCTGAAGGTCCCTTCAAACTTGAAACCGAGTCGCAATGCTGCCGATCGAGAACGCTCATTTAGGGAATCGCATTTCCATTCGACGCGTCGGTATTTCAGCCTATCGAAAGCCTCACAGAGCATTAGGTATATGGCTTCCGTGTTCACGTTTGACCTTTGAGACTCCGGTGAATACCAAATGTGTCCGAGTTCTAATCTTCTCATGTCTGAAACGATGTTAAGGAAACTCACCATCCCAACGCGTTGCTTCGATTCAAGATGATGGACGGCAAAGAAGAGTGGATCATTAGATCGTGTTCCTTCCGCAAGCCACTTTTGCATGCTGTGTGTGCTGTCAAAGGGACCGTAACTCATATAGGTCCAGATTTGCTCCTTTATATTTGAACCGTGAGAACACGCATAGAGTTCCGCAATATCAGCCTGTGGATTGATGGGCGATAGCCTAATGAACTTGCCTATGTAGTCTGTTCTTTGAGGTAAGTCAACATTGGTGATAGGTCGGACAATGTTTCCAACTGGGAGAGACCGCTGGGTCATAGTAATCCTTTGTGTCTTAGTTATTGTGTAATATCTGTTGGCGTTCAGGGCGCGGGTCGCCTCACTGTTTCATCGAAGTAAGCTGCATTCGGATCATTAATCCAATCGCCACCCCAACCGAATTCCTTTAGCCCACTTTGAACGATCGGCAATGTTCCCCGTAATTCTTTCACTGGAGTCCAGTCACGCCAGTTACGATCAGCGGGCGGATCAAGAAAGTCTCCTATGCCACTCACTGCGCGTTGAATTGAGGGATATACCATTACGCCCAGTTGTGTCTGTTTAGCTGCTTCAACCACCCATTTCTCATAGGGAAACGGTTGTCTGTCAGCGACACAGCATATTTTACAGAGGTACTCGATGACGTTTCCAACCGCAACAAACGCTGTTTCTACCTTATTTCGAGCTGCCATAGCCAAGGGCCCGCGCTGCGAGAAGTAATACTTACCGAACATCCACTTCAACTTGCGCTCCGCAAGTGCTGGCGGATATAAGCAGTAACGATGTTTCAGTTCTTCAACAGTACTTGAACAACCATGGAGAACTCTCGAATTGGCAATGACCCACATCATCTCGTCTGGGTACGTCTTTAACCATGCTTGCAGAT
>JAAXHD010000397.1:10554-12669 GCA_012271015.1 Candidatus Poribacteria bacterium
CCGATCTTCATTGGGGAGGTGATGCTTATCACCAATGATACACAGGTCAAGATCCGACCATGCGTCGGTGAAACCAGCGGCACGACTCCCAATGAGCATGAGAACAGAACGTTTACCCATTCGTTGGCAAAAATCTATGGCTCGATCAATGAACTGTTGATCTTCTGGACTGAAACAGATATCTTCACTCATTCGGGCACCTCCCAGAAGGTTTTTTAATTTCAATTCTGCGGTAGAGTTGCCAAAGCCGCTTCAATCTTTTCGATCGCTTTTCTCTTTAAATGGATACTCCCATCGGTAGTATTGACCAAGATCGATTGCGGAGGTTAATAGGTCGGACGCGATCGTTTGTTTGAGACTGTCTGGAATAAACACCCCTGTACTTATGCGATCTTCATAAAAAATAGAATTTCGAGCCGCACGAATCACATTATGCTGCTCTTTTGAGGATAATTGAGCCGCACTGAACCCTTCAATCCACAATCCACGATAGGTTAATGTGTCAACGGGTATAAAATGGACAGTCTCTGGGACATTGGTAGCGGACTTGCAAGCCAAAGGATCCCAAACCAAGAGGTTGCCCACTTGAGCGTCTCTCGTAAAGCCCGTCTTGGAAAATATGCGCTGACTTGCATAGTTATCAACGCGGATGGATGCCTTAGCCCAACGTGCTCCCAGATGAGAGCCGTATGTCAATGCCTCTTCAATGAGAGAGGTTCCTATCCCCTTTCCTCGACTCGTAGAACGGACAATAATGAGATCTATTTCCCATCGAGGGATTGGACTGGGGCCCAGAAAAGCGGAAAGGAAACCCACAATTTCGTCGCTCTCAACTGCCACGAAAACTTGATGCTCAGGCGACGAAATGTGGTCCATGAACACGTCAAAGAGAAGCGATTCTCCCCATGTTTCCTGTAATATTCGGTGAATTGCTTGCGCCTCGTTTGGGTTCGCTACTCTAATATCCGACATTGTTTTTTGCGGCACTTATCTCACAGTCTTTTTGAGCAATCCCCAGGTCGTCGCGGCTTTGTCCAGCGGCGATACACTCAGAACCTGTTCCATATCTTGCTGGATCTCATCTTCAGTCAGAACACGGTTATAGATGACGAATTCATCAAGCCGTCCCCCGTAGGGCCACGGACCGTCGAGACGATTACCGAACCAGTGATCTGATTGAGAAACCGGAATTTCGCCTTGCACTTTATAGGTATTATCAAGTTTGCCGTTGATATAGAGCCGCAGTTCCTTATTGAACTCGTAAACCGCGGCGACGTGCGACCATTTCTTGAGCGGAATATCGTTTTTTGTGCTGTTCCATGTGCGTCCGCCAGCCCCGGGGCATCCCATCCACACTGATGGTCTATTTTGATGGATACTCAGATAATATGTATGGGGTCCCGCCTGACCGCGCACATTGCGATAATCGCCGGTACTCTCTGGGTATACCCATACCTCCATCGTCAAACTTTTGGTAATTGCTAGACTATCAGACGCTTCGGCGGCAACGACCCCTTTCTGAATCTGTTCGTTAAAAAACACCCCCGAATTCATCTTTCCATCTTTTTCCCATTTGGCATCGCCTTCGAGCGTGCCATGATTATTCTTGCCGCTCAGGTCTTCAATCTCTTTTCCCTTTCCTTCATCGAACGAGTAGTAGAGGACCATTGCGTTGTCCTCAATCGCTTCGATTACAAGGGAAAATGTGAAAATGAATGCCGCGCTCAGAATATAAGAAACTATTCGTTTCATCTCAAACCTCCAGTCAAGATGTCGGTTCAACGTCTAAAAAACGTTTGAGCATTCAAATCATTGTTTACGGACAATAAAGGAATTAAATATCCTACCTCGGTGAGGCTCTAATCGTCGGTAATACTCCAATCTAAATGATCGTTGTATGACTTCAAGAAGTGCCTCTGTCTTCCAGAAAGAGAAGAACCGTTTCGGCTCATATCTATCTTGTTCCCAGATACCTTCGAAGTTTGTATCTCCCCAAATGCCAAGATACATCAAGCCACTGTTGTTAAGTCGCCTTGAGATTAGATGCAAAATCTGGTCAATATCCCGCTTCGGTATGTGCAGAAGACAGTTCATCGTATATACCGCATCAAAACA
>JAAXHD010000084.1 GCA_012271015.1 Candidatus Poribacteria bacterium
CGGTTTCGGACCATACATTCTTGCGAAACGATCTATTTTCTCCTCTGGTACATAAAATCCGGTATCGTGCATGCCTAACGGTTGAAAGATCCGTTCGGCTAAAAACACATCAAAGGGCTGACCGGAAACCACTTCAATTAATCTTCCCAAAACATCTGCGGCGATACTATAGTGCCATTTTGTTCCGGGTTGGTACAGCAACGGAATCTTGCCAAGTCTCTCAACCATTTCTTGTAGGTCGCACGCATGCAGACGGTGTAGATCTGCCTCTCGGTAGTTTTTGTCGATGGCTGTTTGCCCTGCCATGTATCGGGCGGCACCGGGTAATCCGGCGGTGTGTCGCATCAGGTCGCGAACGGTCATCTCCCGATCTGCTTCAACCAATCTGAGTGACGCTCCATCTGCCTCCGCTGCTGCTTTCAGCCCACCTAATTCGGGTAGGTACGTCGAGGCTGGGGCATCAAGTTGTAGTTTTCCGTCCTCACAGAGCATCATGACTGCCGCGACGGCGATCGGTTTGGTCATTGAATAGATACGGAAAATAGTATCTTTTTGCATCGGCTTATCTGCTTCGATGTCCATCATGCCAGATGCCTCGAAGTGTGCCACTTTACCGCGCCGTGCCACAACTGTGACCGCGCCAGCGAGTTGTTCTTCGTCAATAAGTTTTTGCAAGGTCGTGGATATACACGCAAGTCGTTTCGCTGAGAGTCCCACCTCGTGCGGTGCGGCGATTAGGTTGGGAGTTAGTGCTGCTAAGTTCATTTTTTGAGGTGGATTTTCGGTACTATAGGTTTTGAGTCTTTACTTTTAAGGATACCACAGAAGTAATGGGATGTCACATTTTTTCGGCAATGTGCGTTGTAGACCACACAAGTGCGTTCAGGATCGGAAGCAAGGTGCGTATGGTGGGGACATCTCTAAATATGAAGCCGAACTGTGAGAAATACGTGGATGCCGCGAGTGCTTCAGCGATAAACGGCTTTTTTTCCAACTCCTTTGAGACACCGAGGATAAGGGACACATCCGTCTGTTCAGCGAGTGTGTTGAGTCGCGCAATGAGATGTCCTTGATGCCACGGATGAAATAATTCGATGGCGGTCTCTACACCGTTTTTGTGAACGAGTTGATAGTCTGGAAAGCAGTAGAGATCCCCCGGTAAAGGGATGAACTGACTTCCGGGACGGATCTGCCAGTCGTCGGTTTTATTGCGGAGCATTGTCTGGAAGAGTTGAATATCTTCCGGGATATAGGCGAGAAATTGTTGCGAAATCGGTTTAATCCCACACGATTCATCGAGAGATAACCGATAACGTTGTTTATTTCGAAACTGGATCTCAGCAGCGAGTTCCCATCTGGGTTGATGCAGCACCGCAACGAAGAAATTCGCCAAATTTATACCGTACCGTTTTGTTTTGTAAAAGAGATTGAGCGGTCCGTCCACCGAAATTTGATAGAGTTCTTCTTCTTTCCGAATTGTGGAGAGGAGTTGATTGAATCTGAGATACTTAAACAGTTGACGGAGTTCGGCGGTCATGGAGTCAGTGAGTTTTAGTGTGAGAGTGTCGCTATGGAGCAGCAACCCTTGGACCTGTGCGGTGTTGTAGCGGTGGAGCAAGTGTTCAGCAGAAAGCGTTTTGAATGCCAAAACCGGTTGACAACTTGGCAGATCTGCGTAGAGTTTGGCAGCCAGATCCTCCTCTGTGGGAGCAACCTCTGATAGCAGTTCCTCTGCCATCGTCCCTAACACTTTACGCTGATAATCCGCGTGATTCTCAAACTGTTCTTGTGAAAGCAGGCGACTCGTCTCTGTGAAGAGTTTTTCCCGGAACGCAATCAGTTCTTCGTTGGGAGTTGTATCAAACTCTGTTCGATCTAACAGGAGTTTTTCGAGTCCACGCTTGACTATGGGTGCTCCCGGTGTGCTATCAACAATGTGTTTGCTGGTTTCCAAGAGCGTCGCACGTGGTTTATCTGGCGATTCTTCAAAAACGGCGATCAATTGCTCGGCGATTGCCAATAACTTCGTATCGATAGGCTTTACAAATTGTGGGTAAATTTGCCCATTCTGAGTTTTGTAACGGAGTAAGTCTTTGGTAAGCATGATATTCTGATTTTACAACACACAGTGTGCGTCTACTATTCTATCCATTTAGAGGATTGTAGGGTAGGTTCGTAGTAGTGCGATTTATCGCACTGCTTCGTAGTGAGAATAGGTTAACAACGGGCAATGAATGGTCTCCCTACTACAAACTGAAGTAGACCCCATAATTTGAATGTTGATAAAGCACTACTACTTTTTTTCATAGGCATGGTGTTGTCTGCGCCGCTTGTTGACAAAGTGTTCGCCGGTCTGTTTGGAGATAAGTTCGTAGAGTACTGCCTGTTTGCCTTCTCGCTTGCGGAGGATGCGTCCTAATCGTTGAACGTGTTCCCGGACACTTCCGCTTCCAGAGACGATGATGCCAACATTCGCTTCTGGGACATCTACACCTTCGTTTAGGACTTTAGAAGTGACGAGGATGGAATAGGTGCCCTCGCGAAACTTGTTCAAAAAATCATTCCGCTCCTTGAGTTTCGTCTGATGCGTTAGTACGGGTAGTAAGAAACGCGTGCCGAGTTGATACGCCGTATCGTTGTCCTGTGTGAAGATGAGGATCCGATCCCCAGTGTGCCTCTGAATGAGTTTCCACACCCATTCCTGTTTTGTCGTTGAAGCAAAACTGAGTTGCTTTTGGGCAAGATACGCTTTAAAAGCGGCACGTCCTTCGTCCGTTAGTGAGGCTTTCCAGAGGAAAAAATGCCAGCCGCGCGGTGTCCCCATATTAATACGCTCCTGTTTAAGGAAGTTTAAATAGGTGCGGCGGGCTTCTTCGTACCGAACCCGCTCTGTGTCTTTCATTTCGACTGCTATGGTGACAACTCGATACGCAGAGAGCGTTTTCCCGGAAAGTTCTTGTACCTTTACCTCATAACAGGGTTCGCCGACGAGTGCATAGAGTCGACTTTCTTTCCCATCAACGCGTTCGGGGGTGGCTGTCAATCCCAATCGAAACGGGGCGATGCTGCTAATTGCTGCATACTGATACTGATCGCTCGGTAGATGGTGGCATTCGTCGAAAATGGCGAAGCCGAACCGATTCCCGTAGTAGGGGGCATGCATAACAGCGGATTGATACGTCGTCACAGTAAGGTCTCGAAGTTCGTGATAACCGCCGCCGTAGAGTCCTACGTCTTGTCCGAAGTGTTCCTTCAATACGGTGTACCATTGGTGCATCAAGTCGATTGTGGGCACATGTACAAGGGTGGGACGCTGCGTATCAGCGATAAGCAGAATCGCGATAAAGGTTTTACCAGCACCGGTAGGGAGGGTCACCACGCCACGTTTGCCGTTGGCGTGCCATGCGTCTATCGCCTCGGTCTGATAAGGATACGGAGACATCGTTTGTTGATGTGTAAAGGGTTCGACTGAAAATTGCCGTGCTGTGTCCTGATACTTGATGTCGTGTGCACGTAACCGCGAGATAATATGTCGATAGCGGTAAGCGGGCGCGCGGAAGGTGAGCGTGCGTTCATCCCAGCGGGTGTCTGGCAATTGTGTTTGGAGTGGTTCTGGGACGTTCTGTAGAATGAGGGTGCCTTTGTCAAAATTGATTTTTAAGGGGGTCTCCATAAATCGCTCCTTCATTCAGGAAGAATTTGACATTTCTGTGGAATTGTGTTAAAATTCTGGTGAAGTTCGTTTTGGTCTTTTATAGTAGATTCTGTAATTANNTATACACTCAGCATCGGTGCGGTTAGGGGATTTAGTCTGGGGAGAGACTAAATCCGTTCCTTGTATTACATTCCGCACCTACCGGGGATTGAAAGTGTGTATTTATTTTCGGATTTTACTATAATACATCAGGGGGCAGACATGGACAATCAAGAATTCCAAAAACACGTCCTAAATTGGATGGAACGCGTGGATGATCGCCTTGGTTCACTGGAGCAGAATGTAAGTTGGATAAAGGGGAAAATGGAAGGCCGCTCTGAGTCGTCGTCAACATACCGCGCGAACCTTGCCATTGCTATTAGTATTATTGTTGGTATTGGAAGCCTCGTCGGACTTATCATTAGTTGGGTTAAGTAAGCAGCACATTAGTCTCCTGTCAAGGATGAGTGAAGCTTACCCTACGCTATTATGCTATTTCTCGCCCGCGACCTACCAAATCTCTATTCTATCTCTTGTTCCCGTTGAATTTCCGTGATGCCCGGTTCAGGTAGTTTGTGCCGGTCAATGGTATAATCGCCTTTCCGCTTTTGTCCTTAAGGATTTTGCCCGAGAGTGCAGAGAGTCCTGGGTCGGAGTGACCGAGTTCTTTCATCTTTTCATCTAATATCGCTTGGACGTTCATGACATTACTCTGTTGAAATGAATTCTTTAATTTTCTCTATAACAAGATACTAAATTATACCATATTTTCCGTTTAAATGTCAAATGAAAGAGTCGTGGAGAATTTGGGAAATTGAGATTGCACGAAATCTTACCAGAGGCACATGCCTACAACCAAAAATCGAAAAACCTTGATTTTCAATTACGACTATACTAAAATGCACTTAATCTTAAACATAAAACCTACAGAGAGGAATAAAACCCATGCCAAAACTTATAATCATGCCACCGCAGGACACCGAGTTACGCGAATGGGCTGAACGCCTCCAAAACGAATTGCCCGTATACACCGTCGTTTTACCGAAAACAGATGAAGCAGTCCAGGAACACCTTTCCGATGCAGATGCTGTCTACGGTTGGGTGTCGCCGGAACAACTACCGTTGGCGAAAAATTTGCGATGGCTACAGAACCCCGCTGCGGGTCCCTTCCCCGGTTATTATTATCCGGCGTTGATTGAGCATCCCGTCGTTGCCTGTAACCCACGTGGTATTTACAACGACCATATTTCGCAGCATATCATGATGTTTGTACTCGCGCTTTCTCGTGGGCTACCCTATTATATGGATGCACAGCGTGAAGGTGTATGGGAGAAAGATGCACGCAAAAGTGGATACATCGACCTCGCACAAGCGACGGCATTAATCGTCGGCGTTGGTGGTATCGGACATGAAACCGCACGACTCTGCGATCAGTTCGGGATGAAAGTGATCGGTGTCGATCCAAGGTGGGAGTATGAAGTGCCTTTTGTAGAGAAACACGAATCCGCAGAACTCGACACACTCCTGCCATGCGCCGATTTTGTGATAACTACGACACCCCACACACCTGAAACTGAGGGAATGTGGCACAAAGACCGTTTCGCGCTGATGAAACAGACGGCTTACTTCATTAACATCGGACGCGGTAAGACAACGAAACTCGCTGACCTTATTGACGCACTTGAACAGGGAATCATTGCGGGATGTGGTTTGGATGTATTTGAGGTTGAACCTTTGCCTGCTGAAAGTCTGTTGTGGCATCTGCCTAATGTGTTAATAACACCACACATCGCTGTGAAAAATGCAGAAAACCTTCCGGAACGGCGGTTTGAGATTCTCGTGGAAAATGCACGTCGGTTCGCCGAAGGTGCACCGTTGCAGAACGTCGTCAATAAGGCGGCGTGGTACTAAAAAAAGTTTTTAATTTATGGGCATCTGACTGCGCGCTATTACATTAGCGCAGGTTCTTGATACGCAGCCCGTAACGGAGTGGAGGGCGGGTATACGGGAAGGCTCTTGATAGATGAAATCCAGCTGACCGAACCGCAAGGACAAATTAAAAATCAGCACCTTTTGAACGATGAACAGATTCGCCATTTTATTGTGAACGGGTATGTCAACGTCACCGCCGAGGTGCCGACGCATATCCACGAAACCATCTACGACAAAACTGACGAACTCTTTGCTGGGGCGACGGACTTCCGAGGCGATAGGCAACACAACCCTCTCAATAACATTTTACCATTGGTCCCGGAACTTCAGGTCGTTTTAGAGTCCCCAGAGGTGCGCGGTGCGCTCACCAGCATTTTGGGGAACGGGTATGTCATGCACCCGCATCGGCATTGCCATCCCAATTTTGCAGGAAGCACACCGAGTAGAAAAGAAAGTGGCGAAGAACGATTGATGATGCCGCTTCATAAAGATGGACACGCCGGTGGAAAACGACCGCGACACCGAACGCCTCGCTGGTCGATTCTCTTTTATTATCCACAACCTTGCCTCGCCGAGCAGGGACCGACCTGTATCATTCCAGGGACGCAATACGTCCGAGAATTTATGCTGGATGGCGAACGTCAACGGCATGAGATGCATGCACAGGGTGGGAACGGGACACGACTGCTTTCCGAGAATTTCCTAAATCGTAATCTCGTTCCGATGTCCGGTGAACTCGGTACGGTGTGGATTATGCACTTCGATATGGTGCATTCGTTCCTACAGAATTATGTTCCTCTGAATCGCTACGGCATGAAATTCGTCTTTATGCGTACCGAGCAACCGACGGCACCTTCATGGAACAGTGACATCTCTATGTGGCAACCACCTGAAGTCAACCATGTCCCTTACGATGCAGAGATTCTCTGGACATATATCTGGAATTGGATGTACGGAAAAACCGATCTATATGACACTGACCGTCCAGATACCACGATGGATGTAGCATCAGCGGTTGCGGCATTGAAAGCAGGTGATCCGAACGTACGTATGAAAGCGGCGAACGAATTAGGTTTTATGAGAACAGATGCCGCCGAGGCTGTCCCCGCACTGGTTGATGCGCTTGAAGATAGTTATGAACCCCTCCGTCGGAACGCTATCTATGCGCTCGGCGCGATCGGGGAACCTGCTGTTAAACCGCTCGCTGACGCGCTTGATTCAGAGAAAGAGGCGTTTGATATGGAGCCGATTCTCCATATCTGTGATGCCGCACACGGGCTCGCGGCAACAGGCGCATTGGAAACTGGGTCTGCGCTCATCACAGCTTTGCAGGACGAACGCGAGAACGTACGCGCTTCAGCGGCGTATGCGTTAGGTGAAATGGGTCTGGTCGCAGCAGAGGCAGTTGATGGGCTTATTGCGTTATTAACCGATGAATCGGAAGAAGTGCGTCGACATGCAACCTCGGCGTTAGGTATGATTAAGGTGCCGGTATCGAAAACAGTCCCCGCGTTGGTAGAAGTTTTGGAAGATCGCGAGGATACAGATTTAGCGTTCTTTGCGGCGCAGGCGTTAACCCGTATTGGACCGGATGCCGCTGAAGCTATACCTGCGTTACGGGAAGCATTGATGAGCGAGTCGGCGTATGTGCGTGGCTTCTCCTCAGAGGCGTTGGGTCGTATTGGCACTCCTGAAGCACTGCAGGCGCTCGTGCCGTTCCTACGGACTGCGCGTTGGTTTAACTACGTTAAGAAAAGCATGCCGGCTTTCACCATCGAGTTAAAGGACGCAAAATCCGCACCGAGCGACACCGATGCTCTCACGAAATTGATTCAGGAGTGGGCGAAGCAGAAGGATATCCCGTTGCCGACGACAGAGAAGATCTCACAGGACTCCGATACACAGTTTCAGGTGACCTTCAGCGATGGCAGACAGGTGACTGCACGTGTTGAGGGTAATGTACTAAACCTCTATCGTAAAACGCGTGTAGAAGCTGGATTTAAGACATATCGGTAGGGAAGTTGATCCTCTGTCCCGAATTTGCCAAAATAACGGAAAGATGATATTCTTTTTAGACCGAGTGTCTTAACCGTACAAATTCCCAGATCCAGTCGCGACGTGCCCAAAAATCTGTCTATAATGAAATGGAAGGCAGTCCAGGAGGCCATAAATTAAAAAATGGATTGTATCTTTTGTTCTATTGTCGCTGGGGACATTCCGGCAGCCACAGTGTATGAAGATGAACATGTCTTCGCATTTATGGATATTGCGCCCGCGAACCCCGGACATACCCTCGTTATACCGAAGCAGCACTATCGAAATATCTATGATATGCCTACAGCAGTGGGCAGCAAGATTATGCAAACCGCGATTCTCCTCGCAAACGCGATCCGGACTGCATTGAACCCTGATGGGCTGAATCTGTTTCAGTCAAATGAAGCCGCAGGATTTCAGACCGTTTTCCATTTCCATCTCCACTTAATCCCGCGATGGGAAGACGACCCCCTTCGGTTACCGTGGCGACCGAGCGAAGGGGATATGGAGGAAATCGGCAGCATTGCGGCAAAAATCCGGGAAGCCTTGTAGAGCTGTCTTACACATAGAGTTTTAAACTTTTAATGATACCGGAACTACTTGCCTTGGTTGAAATCCCAATTTTTTGACGTGGTCAAAGGTGTAGAATCTTGGTAGAACAAAATGCGTAGTTCGTAATGAAATAGAGAGCGGATATAAGAAAAGCATACTAAAATTATAGGGGAAACACCCCAGCAAAACACCTACATTGTTTAACTGCAAGGATAAATTAAAAAATGAACATCTTGATTACCTCCGCTGGTTCTGAACTGGCGCGCAACGTAGCGGGAACATTGGCGGAAGACCACACACTCCGCTTGACAGAGTTGTATCCTGTTGACGGTGTTGAAGGAACGTTCGTGCAAAGCGAACTCGGACACGACGAGTCAACTAACGAGCTGGTACGCGGCATAGATACTATTATCCACGTCGCTGAAATACCGCTTGGTCTTCTTGCTGAAGCCGACCAACCCAACAATTACGCTATCGATTATCAGACGCGCTGCACTTATAACTTACTGATGGCAGCATCGGAAGAGGGCGTGAAACATGCCATTTACGCAAGCACACTCCGTCTCTTTGAGCAACACGGTGAGGACTGGACGGTTACAGAGAGTTGGCGACCTCGTCCTTCTGTCGATGGTTTCGTGCTTTCGAAGCATCTTGGCGAGTTCACGTGTAGAGAGTTCGGTCGCGAAGGCAAACTCAACGTGACGTGTCTTCGTCTCGGTAACCTCGTTACTGCTAATGCTGCAGCAACCGCCGATCCGGATTCAATGTGGCTTGAGATGAACGACGCAGTCAGTGCCTTTCAAGGGGCACTTGAATCGTCCTCGCCGTGGCGAATCTTTCATATCCAGTCGGAATTCCCCGGTTCCCGTTTCTCGATCGGGAAAGCCAAGGGGCATCTGAAGTTCGATCCGCAATTTGCGCCATCATCTCAGTAGGAGCAACGCTTCTCAAGGAGGAATACAATGAGAATTCTCATTTTAGGCGGTAACGGGTATCTTGGTCCACATGTCGTCAAGGCATTGGAACCTTACTATACTTTGCGCGTCACAGACATCAACGAGATTGAGACGAAACATGAATCAATGCACATTGATGTCGGTTCGCTGGATCAGGTTATGCGAGCGGCTGAGGGAATGGACGCGATTCTCAATTGCTCCGTCCTACGACACGATCGGCAATTGGCTTTTGATGTGAGTACGCGTGGATGTTACAATACAATGCGCGCCGCTGTCGAACACGGTATCCGTCGCGTTATCAACACGGGACCACATTTCACCATCCAAGGGGATGACTATACCACCTACGATTACGAGATTAACCCTGATGTTCCACCACACACAAGCACCGGACTCTATCCGTTAACCAAGGGGTTGGGACAGGAAATCTGTAAGGTCTTCACTGAGCACTACGACATATATGTCCTCTGCTATCTGTTCCTCAGTTTCCGGGAGCACGACGATCAAGCAGACGGCACCGATCTCAATCCGTTTTCTGTCAGTTGGCGGGACGCAGGCGAAGCCTTCCGGTTGGGTTTGGAGATTGATTTGGAAACCCTCCCATCACGCTGTGAGATTTTCAATATCTTCGCAGATTTACCGCATCAGCAGTTCTCGAATGTCAAAACGAAACGGATTTTAGGTTTTGCCCCTCAAGATAACTTTGATCGCATGTGGCGTAAAAAACGTGAGCTTGATAATTAAACGTAGGTTGGGTT
>JAAXHD010000098.1 GCA_012271015.1 Candidatus Poribacteria bacterium
AAGCACGGGAGTTGGTTGAACATCGCAGAGATTGAACTCAGTGTGTTTTCAAGACAATGTCTGAACCGCCGGATCCCGGACTTAGAGACGCTTCGGTCAGAAGCTGCAGCTTGGCAGCAGCATCGCAATCAGAACGCAGGTCGCGTCGATTGGCAATTTACAACGGACGACGCACGCATCAAACTCAAACGACTATACCCTCAAACTCAATCTTGATGCAATACTAGTTTTGCCCAAGCGACCCGTTTGAAGAAGTCGATAACATATTGTAAAAACTCAGCATCAAGCAACGTTACGATTTCAGAACGGTAATCTTGGCCTGTTAGAAGTTTGCGAATTATATTCTTTATAACGATGCCAGCAAGAGTCATAGGTTATGGTTCCTTTCAGCGAATTCAGATTTTAGTTCGGTAAGTGAGAGAACCCGGGGTTTTGCGTGAGTAAACAGAGCAACGTCAAGCAGTTGTTCTGCACGTTCGATATATTCCGCTTCCTTTTCACAAAGAAGAAAATGCCGTTCATGGGTCAAGGCAACGTGTCCAACAGTCCCACTGCCAGCAAATGGATCGAAGACAAGGTCACCTTTAAAGGAATAAAATCGCACAATACGTGCTGCCAATTCAGGTGGAAAAACTGCTGGATGAACTTTGTCGGTTGCGGGATTAATATGCCACAGGTTCGTTTTTTCATACTCTCCCATAACTTTGCTTGCCTCAACAGTATCCTCGTCGTACTGACGGATGTTCCAATCAATCAGTTTGTCTGTTTTTTTGCGATACACCATAACACTTTCGGTGACGGAATTTGCCTTGTAACCAAGGGGTTTACGATGTTGAAAGAACCCACCATTTCGATTTTTCGCAGCATAGTCGGGTTTGGTCCAAACGATGTCGTCGATGAACTCCCACCCTATGTCAGTAAGGCGAGGGTGGATGTCATAAGGAATGGCATACCGTCTGCTAGAATGTGCTCGACTAAGACGAGGCACGATAACAGGGGATGTGTTAAGCACAAAGAATCGCCCTTCTTTAGTCATACGATGTATTTCCTTGAATATAGCAGTTAGGAAGTCAAGGTATGCCTCGTAACTTTGGTAAATAGTGTAATCGCGAGCGTTGTAATAGGGCGGGGACGTGAAGGTGAGATGAATTGACTCATCAGGAATTATCTTTAGTGTTTCTTGTACGTCGGCATAGACAATCACATTTTTGAGAGGATCTGGACTGGATGGATGGTGCTGATCTTTTTTTCTCCCTGGTGAGCGTGTGCTTCTGTTCTTCACCTCATTGGCGAGGTGTTCGCGGATGAGTTCATTCGGATGTTCGCTTAGAGAGTCTAATGCGGTTTGGACTTCGGGTTTTTCTTTCAAATAGAGCAGTCCTCGTAGTGCTTGTAAGACGACTTTTGGATCTACATCAGCAAGAGACTGGGTCAAAATTGTAATTGCTTTCTCGCTTCTCAAACGTCCGATAGCAGAAATCACCTCGCGACGGGCGAAAGTATTTTTTTCGGTGGATGCCAATTGTGAAAGTTCCGTTAAGAACTTTTCATCTTTAAGCTTGCCTATATTTTTTGCTGCAAGCATACGAATCTTCGGATTCGTGTGCATGAGCAACGGGATGAATAACTCGCCATTAAATCCTGCTGGTAGTTTGCCAAGGTTATCAAGTAGAGACAGGAGTGCCGATTCATCGCAAGTCGGTGCGAGGGCATTTTTGAAAAATGGTGAGTCTGGATTTAATTTTTCATGTTCAATGTTGGCTTTTGTTAACATCTTTTTAGCAACCACTCCTTTTATAGAATTACGTTCAAGGCTCCTTCTGTCATTACATTTTTTTCAAGCCTCTGTTTTTTGTATAAAACTTTTCAATTGTTAATTTAAGTTTCGATGTTTTCTTGACCGCCGTAATTAGTGTTGGATCTCTCTCGTGGGAGTCCCGAAGGGTCCCAAAACCCATCGGGACATCTCTCACAAGGACTCATATCCGAGTGTTACTCCGTTTTCAACCGTGCCCATGTCGTAGCGAGTTTACCGCGCGCTTCCACATCAAGCGTGTCAGGTAACAATTTTTTGATCTCTGCCTCACTGAGGACCGAAGCATAGATGCGTGAATCCTCAATATGAGCGTCAAGATCACCGGGACCTCCACCTAAACCACCGTGACGCTTCCCCCAAATCGCCTCTGCATCCTCGTTATCAAAGGTCACGAATTGGCCAAATGTATAGTCCCCAATTTTGTCCCCATTCCGGTATATCTGTACACGCGCCGTGCCACCATCATCTGTGTACGAGATTGCCATCATAATCAGCTCTCCCGTTTTCTTTTCCTCGAATCCAGGTTTTGGGTCTTGGGTACGGTGAAACCAACCGCTACCTGCCATCCAGCGATGGTGCTGGCGTTCCCCAAACACAATCGCGTCGAATGTCGGATCGGAGAGACGGTCGATCGTTAATATTGAGCCTTTCTGGACATCAAGGTTATCCATGATTGCCCACGACACCAACGTCTTTTCTCCGATATCCGGTCCATCATATCCACTGGCGATTGCCCACTTGCCGAGGTCAACATCCAATTGACCGTCCTCGATTGTAGCACCCATGAGTTGAATATCGGCAAAGTTACCCGTAAGATCTTCCAGTTCGACACCTTTCTCAAATGTCCAGTGTCCAACAAGGGTTTCTGCCTTTTCGCTCTGTCCCAATGCTGGCAATGATAAATTGAGCAGAAGCAGGACAGCGCATACCCAGGTGCAATAACGTTCCAGGTACTTCATAGTTATCTCCTCCATTGTTAGTATGGGGGTTGAGATTTTTCCAGAAACCGCTGAAATTCAAATGTAGTGTTTGCCATTAACCGTTATGCGAACTGCCACGAACTTGAAAGCTGTAATCCGCCACACCGTGTGCATCCGTTAACAGGACGTTCAAAATCAGTATATCACATCCGTGAAATAAAGTCATGTTTTTTGTGTAGGTGATAGGGGAAGTTATTTTTCCTGTAGGAGGAGGCAAATTGAAGAAATTGAGGAAACACCCTATCAAGGGGAAATTGAGGAAACACCCTATCAAAAACCCCAAGCAAAAACGCTCCGATTCCCGACGCTTATTCCACCTGATAAGAGGGTTAGGGGGGACTAACCGCCGATTGCTGATGGCTGACGGCTATTTCTGTTAGTGTAATCTTAATTCAGGCGCGAGAGTAGTTTTTGGAGGTGTTGTATGTTTCGCTCGACTGCTGAGGTATCAGGGGGTGTGCCTGCGAGTCGGAGATAGGTCTCAAAGGCGGCAATACTTTCACTATACGTATGATTTTTGTAGTGTAGGTAACCGAGCAGCCGATAATCAGCGGCGATGTTCGGCAGTAACCACGTGATGCGTTCTGCGGCTATAAGTGCTTTCTCGTAATTCTCGAGGAGCGTGTAGGCACGCGTCAAATTTCGCAGAATGCGTGCGAGGATCTCTTTATCGGTGGCTTCAGTTAGCATATGCGATTCCAGCGATGCCGAATCCCCCAGGGCTTCTTGGAGTTTCGCTTGGAGCGAGTCTTCGCACATAAAAGAGCCGTTTTCAAATACATCAAGCAGAATGTCTAAATGTTCACGTTGGTATCTTACAAGGAAATGCCCCGGAAAATTTACGCCGACGAGTGGTAATCCCGCGCGTCTGCCAACTTCAATGTAGACGATGCCTAATGTAATTGGGATCCCCGTCTTTTTATCAAGTACAAAGTTAAGGAAATTGTTGCCCAGTGCGTAGTAGTTATCGGTATTTCCCGTGAACCCTTTTTCCTGAAAGAGGTAACGGTTCAACTCGGCAATGTGTTGCTCAGGTGATGTTGTCTCTTGGATCCGTTCTCGCACCACATCTGCCATCTCATCGAGTTGATGCAGGTAATCCTCAATATTGAGTTCGCCGTACTCGCTTTGCGCGATAAGTAGGGCACCCGTTGCGAGTTGAACTTCGTTGTTATCACGGTTCGCGAAGGAGAGAAATGGATCTGTTTGCGATTTTTTTGTCATTTTTCCGAAAAAGGGTGAAATTTTTTTGCATTCCCTGAGAATATGTGATATAATTAAAGCAATCTTTGTGTGGGGGATTAGCTCAGCTGGGAGAGCGCTTGCATGGCATGCAAGAGGTCACCAGTTCAAGTCTGGTATCCTCCACTTTTTTATTCCATCCGCTATTCTGGGGACCGTTTAGGCACTTCGCCTGTGTTTTTATTAGTTTGTGCTTTTTTTGTTCTGCGTGGGATACCGTTATCCAACACGCCCATAAGCGTCAAATGAAGTTGAGCCTTCGTCGGCAATGCCTGAATCAGTTCTTCCTCAATATCTTCGATCTGTCCCCGCATTTCCTTCCGTTTCGCTCTGAATTTATCCAGGGTTTCTTGAATTTCCGCGTCTTCTACAAGCGAATCCTTTGCAAGCCGATTTAAGGTTTTCAAGTCATTGATTGCCTGAATATCCTTTTGACGTTTCAGATTCCACAATTTCTCAAGTTGGACTTTCTGTTCCTCTGTTACACCGAGATCTACCAAAGTGATGCCTTTCTGGTTTTCATCACTACTCTTTTGTGCCCATGCGATGATGCCACAAAGCGCGACACCTATCAGAATCGCCAAGATATGCTTTGCAGGGATATGTGAGTCTTGGTTTCGTATCCGTTTAGCGTTTTGCATAAGTTTTCACCTCTAACTTCGATATAGACCCCAGAATAAACGTCTTAACACCATAATACCATGAAAGGTGAGGGATGTCAAGGAGAAACGGCGGAGGGTCAAGGCATTCTATTCTCCTGTAGGAGGGTGGAAATTGAGGAAACACCCTATCAAAAACCCCTATCAAGGGGAAACGCCCAAGCAAAAACACCCCCAGCAAACACACTCCGATTCCCGACTCTTACTGATCATTCCCTGCTGGCGAGGTTTCTAACCTTGTCTTACCGACAACCGACAACTGATGGTATCTTTTAAGGGAGAGTTTTCAGCCCCAACTTATACTGACCGCTGATGCCTGTGGCAGTGTTGAATACCTCGAATCTGAGAAAAATTCGCTTGACAAAAAATAACATATCTATTACAATTATCTTAAGATTGTTTCTCAAGCTGCTTGTATATTACGCAGCGAAGGGTTGGAGTACAAGGGAGGATTGGATGCTGTACAAAGGGTTACAACTGGATCGGTTTCAGGAGAAAGCGATCGCGGCGATTAATCGGGATACTTCAGTGATTGTCACTGCCCCGACAGGTGCTGGTAAAACGGTCATCGCTGAATATGCTGTCGAAAAGTGTCTTAAGGAGAACCGCCGCGTTATCTATACCGCCCCGATCAAAGCCCTCAGTAATCAGAAATATCGGGACTTTTACGCCGAGTATGGGGAAAAGATCGGCATTGTTACAGGCGATGTCGTCCTAAATCCCTATGCACAAGTACTGTTGATGACGACCGAGATTTTTCGGAATACGATCTTTGATGATATTGAACGACTACAAGATGTCTCTTACGTCATCTTTGACGAAATTCATTATATTAACGATATTGAACGAGGCACCGTCTGGGAAGAGAGCCTCATTTTCGCCCCTCAACATATTAAATTTGTCTGCCTGAGTGCTACAATCCCGAATATTAATCCTTTCACAGAATGGATGCGAGGTGTACGGGATATAGATATCGAAATAGTCGAAGAATTAAAACGTCCGGTTCCTTTGGAGCATTACCTCTATTTTAAAGATTACGGCATTGGTGGTGTCGAACACATCTCCGCTCTTCGGAAGAGAGCGCAGCACGATACGCGTAAACGAAAATCCGACCCATTTGAAGATAAAACTCCTCCGGCACTTCCCTCTGATTTTGTAGAGACAAGTCTTATCCCACATCTCCGTCAAGAGAAACAACTTCCCTGTCTCTATTTCTGTTTTAGTCGTAGAGGCTGTGAAGAAAACGCATTCTCATTGGTGTTCGGGCCGCAGCTACAGTTGCTTAATAAAAGACAAACGACACAAATTTTAGAGCAATTTGATGAACTCTGCCACCAATTTGACATCGTCGAGGAAAGGAAAATTACTGAGTTCCGTAAGTTAGTGAGTTGTGGTATCGCCTATCATCACGCCGGTATGTTGCCAACGCTTAAAGAGGTCGTTGAGAGGTTGTTTACCTCTGGATTGATTCAGCTACTTTTTACCACCGAAACGTTCGCTGTTGGTATTAATATGCCAGCCTGTTCGGTGGTTTTTGACAGTCTTGAAAAATTTGATGGAATCGGATTTCGATACCTCAAGGCACGGGAATATCATCAGATGTCTGGGCGCGCAGGCAGGCGCGGTATTGACACTATCGGTTATGTCTATGCCCAAATTATGCCCGCATACGCCGATTCAAATGAAATCCGAGGCATTGTTTCTGATAAGATTGAACCCATAGAGAGTCAATTCAATCTTTCCTATTCCAGCATTCTCAACCTTTATCAGAAATATGGCGATGATATTTACGATGTTTACACGATGAGTTTAAGTAACCATCAGAACCGTGTGCGGGTCTCTAAACTCAACAAGCAGATTGAGCGTAAGCGGGAGAAGCTGCAAATACTCCCTAAACCGGAGTGTATTCACGATGGTGTTGATGGGAGCGCGCAAATTGAGAAGCATTATCGCCAGAAACGAAATCATGAGAAAAAACTTCAGCGTTTGTATGTGGAAGTAGCGCAAATCAAGTCGCAGACGCGAGGGAGAAAGCGGAAAAAGGTACGCGCGAAGCGGTTGAGAATCGTTCACAAGGAAATTAAACGGTTTCAAGCGAGTCGTGAGCAGAGTCTTTGTGATGAGTGTCAGCACTTGAACACATGTACGAAAAAATATAAAAACATTCGCAAGGAGGAAGAGCGGCTTCAGAAACTCAATAAGAGAGCGACATCTGTTGAAAACGATCCGCAGCGGCAGATAGCCGCTCGTTTGAAGGTGCTTGAAGAACTCGGGTATATTGAAGCACAATCCATACTGCCGCGCGGGAACACCGCTGCTCATATTTACGGATATGAGGTGCAATTAACCCAAGTACTATTTAGCGGATTTTTTGAGCAGCTCTCGGAGGACGACATTAACTGTCTCATGGTGGCGATCGTTACCGAACCCCGTAAAGATGGATATTTTAAGCCCCTCAAAGACGAACACTTGTTAGAGGTGCTTTCCGCAGTCAGTTCTGAAATTTCGTTCATACAGCATTTGGAGGTTAAGCATAAGGTAACTGAAATCACACCGCTGTTAGAATTACGGCTCTGCACTGCGATGCTCGCTTGGAGTCGAGGTTGTGACTTTGACAAGCTTGAGAGATACGCTCGTTTAGATGCTGGCGACTTTGTCAGAGCCTTTCGACTTGTCATCGATCAACTCCGCCAGATCCGCCGTGCTATGAGCGGGCACACTGCCCTTGTTGAGAAACTCAACCGATGTATTGGCAAGATTAACAGAGATGTTGTGGATGCGGAACGACAATTGCGAATTGGGCAGGAAAACCTTGATAGCGCAACAATGGAAGATCCCGCTGCGGTTTCCGAACAATCCGTGTCGGTTGTCCTTGAAAGTTCCGATGATGCCGAGACAGGAAGTGAAACATCGATTTCTTCTTAGTGTGTTCACTTTCGATTGGTACGACTCGGAAAAGTGATTGTAATGTGAAGTAGATTGTATTACAATGGATAATAGATGTGTAGAGGGGCTGGTATTGAGATGTACTGCTACACGGTGCACGAAAATGTCAGCATCTTGATAAAGATTAAAGGAGAATAACATGGCAAATCAAGACTTTGGTTTGGCCGGAGCACTCAAGGTACGTCCGGCTGAAGAAAGCGATGCGGCACATTTACACACATTTTGTTTTCCTGAAAAAACCAAAATACAGGTTACACAGGAACTGCAAGCCGATTTGGAATCAGATGGTCAGACCACTCGACTCGTTGCGGAATCGAGTGGATACCCTATCGGGCAGATTACCGTGAGCAAGAATTCCGGTGATCCTGAGGTCGCTCAAGTCGGGAATCTCGCTGTATCTGGCCCCTTTCGGCAGTTAGGGGTGGCGGACAATCTCATAGAAGCTGCCCAGGTTGCCGCCGCAGAAAATGGAGCGAAAACCCTCGAAATTGAGCTTCCGTCCTCGGAAACGAATGTCATCCAGAGATATAAGGACTGGGGCTTCGTTGAAAAGCCACTTGTCATTCTGCAGAAGATGCTGGATGCAGCAGAAGAAGAAGAAGAAGTAGAAGAAGAAGAAGTAGACGATACAAATGGAGATGAGGGTCAAGTTGCTGAGACCGGTGGCGAACAGCAGGAACTTCTTAATGCCTAATGGTGTGAGTCAGGGAACCCTGCACTGCCGGGGTCTCCACTCGTTACTGAGAAGGGGTTCCCACCCCTTACTGGGAAGGGGCAGGCGATGTTTCTTACTGCTAATGTCCAAGTAATTATGGGCTTCACATAAAGGCGTCGCTGACCGACAGTGGCGTAGGAGAACGAACTATGAAAAAAATCTGGCTTGCCTTGGCACTTATACTCTTTGTAGTCGGGTGTGGTACCCAGAATGAGAACCTCGCGAAGGGTAAAGAACTGATTAAATCGGATAAACGACGTAAAGAGGAACGCGCTGTCCGAGAATTTAAACTTGCGCTCCAGCAACAGATTGATAGTGCTGAGGCACATTACTTGCTCGGATATTACAACTCCCAAGAATTTTATGAGCCGAACACCACTGATTGGGCGGAAGCATCGATCACTGAGCGGGGCAAACAGATGTTCCTCGCGTATCAAGAGGAACAGCGGAAATACCTCGAAAGACTCGTTTTTGAGACTCTCCGTGATGACGATTTGGATATCCAAAACGCCGCACTTGATGCGCTGAAACGGATATATAAGCAAGGCGACCGAAAGCGGCTCCTCAGCCAACTCCAAAAGGCGATTAAATCGAGTGATAATCGCGATCGGCATAATGCCCATTGGGTACTTGGGCATCTCGGTAAGGAGGATCCAGGGACGATTGTCCCTATTTTGGTAAAACTTCTGGACCATCGAAGAACGGAAACTCGCTTGAATGCCGTCAAGGCACTTGGAGAGGTAGGAAGTGAACAAGCTATCCCCGCACTTGCTGCGCTAATTGAATCCGGTTCTGCGAGATGGAAACGAGATCGGGAGGAACCTGAGGTCCGTCAACTTGCTGTAGAAGCACTTGGAAAAATCGGTGGTGCCGCTGTGCCGGAGTTAGTCAAAATTGTGCAGAATAAGGGATCATCGCTGCGTGTTGATGCCATTCGAGCCTTGGCAGTTCTCGGTGACGAAAAGGTTGTGGAACCTCTCTTAGAGGCTTTAAAAGAACAGAGCAGTCGGGATGTTGCTATCCCTCTTAACTGAACTGTGAGCCGCTCTCGCACTCTTTGACGCAACTCGCAATCCGAATCTTTATAATTAGGGAGACTTACGCACTTCCGCGGTAGGTGCGGTTTCTAACCGCACCACGTCATTTAACCGCAAGGAATAATAAAAAAATGCAAAAAAAAATAAGATGGTTTAACAGACCTCGCCACTTGGTGTTTATCGTGTCCCTCCTTATCGTACTGATGGTGGGGTTTGGATGTGATAATCAGTATTACGATGAACGCCTAAAGATGCAGGTGCAGCAGTTAGACAGCGATCTGAAGGATCGCTGGTCGACCAGTGGTGTTGTTGTTTTGAGTACCACACCGAACGGACCCGCAGATAAAGCGCAGCTGGAAACCGGCGAGCTCATCTCTTACGTCATTGCCGAATATCCTGTCCAAAATGCCGGAGACTTTAACAGCGCAATGAAACAGGCACTCGATGAGGATAATAACTTCATTCTCTATTTGAAAGAGAAACCGCCACTTCGTATTGCGCTCCGTAGGCGAGGGGATAAGGTGGGACTGAGTGTTGAAGGAAATGGCACTGTGCGTGTCACGCAGATTCAGCCCGGTACTCCCGCGGCGAATACCGATATTCAGGTCGGCGATATTATTGAGAAGATTGTTGATGAACGGAAAATTTATAGCCTTGATGACTACAAGGACACGCTCGGAAAACTTTCTAAAAAGCAGTTTACGTTCCGAACCACTGAATTAATAGGCGTAAAGATTGCCGCTGTGAATGCCCTTGGCGATTTGGCCGATGTCCGTGCGATTGAGCCGCTCGTGGATATCTTCAAAAATAGTTCAGAGTTCTCACTCCGGAAAGGGGCAATTAGTAGTCTTCAACGTCTCGTCGAATTGAGTGTCCTAAACGATCTCTTCCAGCAGTTTCAGAGTGCCGATGTGAATCAGCTTCCAGCCGATAGCCTCCAGCCACAGCAATTGGAATCCGCCGCAATCCTCGGATTGCTGATTGTAGACAGGACTGAGAATACCGCTACGCTCAAAGCTCCATTCGGGACGCAATTCAGACACAGATCCGAGGCACTCTATCAGAAAATTAACGAAGGACAACTTGCTGAACTTGCCCAAGAATATATCCAGATCGAGGTAGAACCAGAGCAGGAGATTCGACGCGCCTGCCTCGCGATAATCGGAATTCTTAAACCCATTTCCGCGATTGGTTCTCTCATCGCTGTCCTTGAAAACCCAACAGAAATCCCCGGTATTCGCTTCCAAGCAGGATTAGCACTCAGCCAGATTGGTCAACCCGCTGTCGATGCTCTTATTACTGCGTTTGAAAAGGGTGATACCAGCACGAAGGACATTGCTGCTTCTGCCCTGGGGGGCATCGGTGGATCTAAGGCACGTGATCAGTTGATTAAGGCCTTGGAAAGTAGCACTGAGTCGGCGATTCAACTCACACTTGTTGATGCCATTGCCAAGATCAGCGATGTGACTTCGATTCAAGCATTGGAACGCCAGCTTCAACAGTACCAACAGGATGATGAGAGTGGAGTCCGTATCTTTCTGGACGAGGTTTTCAGGAGTTTGGAATTTTCTAACAATTGAATCTGAGATGCTGCGTCCGTTGTCCTTGCAGTATTCCAATTGTTAAAAGCCTTTCATCATCCAGAGATGGTTGGACTGAACCGAGAGCCACCGTGAAACCTAGTGGAACGGTGGCCGGGTTCCCATAGTTTAAAAAACGGGGTGTGGGCTGCTAATGAAGATTGGACTTATTTCCGACTTGCACACGGACGTTACGCCTTGGAACAAGGCACTTGTCCCACATCTCATTGATGCCGTCAGGACCGCAAATCTTGATATTTTAGTGCTCGCAGGAGATCTCGCGCGACATTTAGTTCAACTTTCTGAAACGTTGAACGCCTTTCAACTCGCAGATCTGACCTGTGAGAAATTGTTCATTCCCGGTAACCACGACATTTGGGCTGTTGAAACCGCTGATGTCACAAGCCAACAGAAATGCGGGATTATTTCGGAACTCTGTCATGCTTGCGGATTTCACCCCTTGATGGACGAACCCTTTATCAGGGAAAAAATCGGTTTCTGTGGAACTATCGGCTGGTACGATTATAGTTTTGCTCCGAATGGGTACGATTTCACCAATGATCAATATGCCGAAAAGGAGTTGATGGGGGCGGTCTGGAACGATAAACGATACGCCAAATGGGGTGATACAGATCCGGTTATTGCCCGACGTTTTGAAGCGGATCTTGAGAGACAGATTGCCTCTATTCGGGAGGGTGTATCACGGATCATTGTGGTCACACACCATGTTCCCTTTCGGGAGTGTATCCGATACCGTGGTGAGTTGCCGTGGGATTTTTTTCGTGCATTCATGGGCAGCGAACGTCTCGGTGTACAATGTTTACAGGAGCCGCTTGTCACGCATGCGCTCTTCGGGCATATACATCATGCGCTTGATATGCAAGTTCGCAATGTACGGGCTATCTCTGCTCCTGTTGGTTATCTGCAGCAAGAACCTACGGTGGGATCGCAGACTTATGCCGCGCAATGTTTGGCTTGTTTCAAGGTATAATTGAATTTGTAAAAATAGAAAGGAAACCACTATGGATATAACTTTAACCAACAGCAACGATACGGGTGCTCTTGAATTTCCGTGGGGTGCCATTAAATGGCTCTGTAACGATCAGATTGATCCAGAAGCTGAAATGACATTTGGTGTCGTCTATATTAACGCCGGTGAAGGCAATCCGACCCACTATCATCCGAACTGCGAGGAACTTATCTACGTTCTCTCAGGTGAATGCGACCACAAATTGGGAAATGAGGTTATCCCGCTCAAACCCGGAATGATGCTACGTATTCCGCGTAATGTCAAACACAATGCTGTCAACACCGGTTGGCAACCCGTAACGATGATTATATGTTATTCGGATGCTGATCGGCAAACCGTCTTTGAAGAATAGAAGCGACTCTTTTGTAGGAGGGATTTGTAATCCCGACATTATCAGGCAGGGACCTTATCTTGCTAAAAGGAATTATTACATAATGCATAAAGAATCCTGCTGCAGTGTTAAAATCTGCGGTATCACCTCTATCCATGATGCTCGGCTTGCCGCTGATGCCGGCGCGAATTACATTGGAGTGTTAGTTGATGTTGCCGTATCGGAACGAACACGCTCCGCGACGCAAGCCGCCGAAATTGCCAGTGGAAGTCCTATTCCTACCGTAATTCTACTCTATAACCGTTCAACAGCCGACATCCAAGAAATAGTTTCGCAGGTTCAACCGTTTGCGGTTCAACTCCTCGGGCAGGAGTCTCCACAACAAGTCGAGGAACTTAAACGCGACGGAACTTGTGAATTCTGGAAGTCGGTCTATTTGCCGGCAGGAAGCCCCAAAAATGTGGATATATCGGCTGTTCAGGAAGAGATGCAGGCGTATTGGGATGCCGGCGCGGATTTCTTGCTGTTTGATAGTGTTGATATGAGCCTTGAGAAACCGAGATACGGCGGCACTGGAAAAACCTGTGATTGGAATGTGGCTGCTGGACTCATTGCGAAAAGTCCGCTACCAGTTTTCTTCGCAGGTGGGATTCGTCCAGAGAATGTCAAAGCCGCTATTGAGACAATTCGTCCACACGGCATTGACCTCTGTTCCGGTGTTGAAGCATCGAAGGGCATCAAAGATCCGAGCAAGCTGGAACAGCTTATGGAACAGGTTAAACAAACAAATTAAAAGCAAAGGGATGATTCACTATTATTATTTACGAAATATTGCTGTAGTCACATTATGAAATACTTTTAGGGCAAGCTTTGGTGTCTCTGCCTCTATGAAAAAAGGAGATTTTCATGAATAACCGTATCATCCGTCCAGGACAGATTTTCAATAACCTCTTTACGTTAGCTACTATAGTGATGGTTTGTATGATGTCTGTTATGGGTTTCTCTACTGCCTTCGCCGATGCTCATGAAATGGAAGGCGAAACAGAAGAAGAAAAGCCAATGGCGGAAAAACCCAAGGTAACAGGTTGGTTCCAGATTGATGTGGATAGTTTAGGCACCTATTTTTTAGTTGGTGCGAGCCACCCGCTCAGTGGTGGCATTTCATTTGATTCTAATATCTATGTTAATGATCATTTGGGTGAGTTTGATATGGGCGTTTCATTCCCTGTGATCGCGAATGATAGCATGGCACTGCTGCTAACGCCGATGCTCGGAGTTGGGTTCAATTATACCAATCCAGATGGTCCCTATGCCTTATATCCGCAAATCTTTGCGATCCTACCCGCTGGTAAAATCTTCGGTTTCCATTGGACAATCAGCACGATCAAGACCATATTTGATGACCAAAGTCTCAATGAAGTTTACAATCGTACTTACCTTACATACGCCTTAAACGAAACTGTCGCGGTGGGTCCACAGTTTGAATCAGTGCTGGGTCTCGGTGATGGTGGTGGATTATGGGCTCTCAATTTTGGTGGACGTGTGAACATCGGTTATGGCGAGAATAACACACTCGGCATATACGTTGGGTATGAAACGAAGAAGGATGAAGGCGAAACCGGACTTACCGGTAGAATGAATTTTACGCGTAGATGGTAGCACTCTTTTTCCATTGTATACGAAAGAAGCGTTATGAAAGATTGTTCCTACCGGATAAGTATGTGGGCGCGCTGCAAATAGATAAGAAGCGCGCCTTTCTCCTTTAAGAATGGGACTCTTCGTTCTAAATTGCAGTATTTTGTTGAACACTTGCTTGTTCCAGATAGCATGCGTTTTTTAATGGATTGGAGGGAAAAATGATTGATCTGTTAAAGTTTCACATAGCATGCGTGATTCTAATCCTTCCTTTCTCTCTGAGTGTTGCTGATGCCCAAGAACCCCTGCGGTTAACTCGTTTAGTGGAATCTATCCAAATTGATGGTATAAGCAACGAACCGGAATGGCAGAAAATTGAGCCACTACCCATGACCATGAACCGACCCACTTATCCGGGTGAACCGACTGAAAAAACTGAGATTCGACTCGCTTACGATAAGGATTACCTCTACTGCGCAGCGCGATGTTATGATAGCGATCCATCTGGGATTCGTGTGAACTCGCTCTATCGGGACAGGTCGAGCAAGGACGATAAATTTGGAATCATTCTTGATACCTTCAATGACAAAAACAGTGCCCTATCATTTTGGACAACCCCAGCGGGTGTTCGAGGCGATGAAGCCATCTTTAATGATGGCAAAACTGAGAATGAGAACTGGAATACCTATTGGGATGTCGCCACGATTCAGAATGAAGAAGGGTGGTTCGTTGAGATGCGTATTCCGTTTTCCAGTCTAAGTTTTCAGGATGAAGATGGTAGAGTTGTCATGGGGTTAATCGCTTATCGAGATATTGCCCGAAAAAACGAACGAATTGTTTTCCCAGATCTGTCTCCAGAGCGAGATATTGATACCTCATCCCGAGCACATCCAGTCGTCTTCAATCAGATTTACAGTCAAAAACCAGTTTACTTTACGCCTTACGTCACTGGAGGATTTGGACAAACCCCCGTCTTAAACGATGCCGAGACCGCCTATCATCTCAAAAATGAATTGGCAAGAAATCTTGGCGTTGATATTAAATATAATGTTACCAGCAATCTGACTTTGGATACAACACTAAACCCTGACTTTGCCCAGGCAGAGGCTGATGACCAGCAAGTTAATTTAAGCCGATTTTCGCTCTTTTTCCCAGAGAAACGACAATTTTTTCAAGAACGTTCCGGGATTTTCTCCTTCAATTTCGTTGGTCGTGATCGGCTTTTTCATAGTCGCCAAATCGGTATCCAAGACGGTGAACGTGTTCCTATTATGGGTGGGGCAAGGCTCGTTGGTCGTGTCGGGAATTGGGACCTCGGTTTTCTTGACATGCATACCGCGCGTAGAGAAAACATCCCAAGAAAAAACTTCGGAGTCCTGCGGCTGCGGCGGCAGGTGCTTAATACGGATTCCTACGCTGGTATCATGCTAACAAACCGTATTGACGAGGAGGGCAACTACAACTTCGCCTATGGACTTGATGGCATTTTTCGGATCTTTGGAAAAGAATATTTGACCCTATAAGTGGGGACAAACTTTTGAAGATCAGGGCGTTCAGGAGCAGACCTTCAGTTTTTTGGATACAGCAACGTTTCTTGTTGAACTCACCCGACGTATCGATATTGGGTTCGATTATGAGGTCGTCGCCGCCCGAAGCGGCAAACACTTTTTGCCCGGAATTGGATATACAAGGCGGGAGGATTTTACACAACTGCGCGGTCGTGTTAGTTACGATTGGTTAATGGGCAAAGAAACCTCAATTAGGAAAGTAAGCCCACTACAGTTTTCCGGATACATCGTCCTCCGTAATGAAGATGGATCTGTGGAATCCGCGCATCTCGCCTATGATACAGATTTACAATGGAAATCCGGGGCGGATGTGTGGATAGATTTTGAGATGGATTATGAAGATCTCCTCGAAGATGAAGATTTTCCCGAAGATACGGTGATTCCGGCGGGCAGTTATACTAATTTCAAAACTGAAGGCGGTTTTGATACACCCGATGGAAACTTATTCCGTGCTGACTTCGATTGGGCTTTCGGTAGTTTTTTTCATGGATGGCGATTTGATGTGGGAGTCGAACCCACTTGGAATGTGTCACGACATTTGGAGATGAGCAGTGAATACGAAGTCAATGTCGTCCGGTTCCCTGATCGTCATCAGGGATTCAACGCACATGTCGTTCGACTTCGGACTCGGGCGGCTTTAAATACACAAGTCTCTCTGAATGCGTTCGTGCAATACAACAGTGCCAGTGATCGGTTCTCGACAAATATTCGGTTTCGGTATAATTTCCGTGAAGGGAATGACCTGTGGTTGGTTTACAATGAAAACCTCAATACATATACGGACTATGATGAGATACCAAGGCAATTGCTGACAAGAGGGCGCACGGTGCTGCTAAAATATACCAATACCTTTGACTTATAGCATATCGGTATCATAACTGTTCTATTTAGATGGAGTGTATCTATTTTTTCCCATATTCTACTCTAATAGATAAACATGAATTGTCCTGTCTTTTGCACGTGAAAAAGCAGGCAATGTTTTTACCATACGTCCCCGTTGCCGGATCCAGTCGCGAACCTTCGCATCAGCATCAAAGACATTAAAACTCGCCACATCCACAAGAAACCATAATCGTTCTCTTCCCGAAGTTTCCCACTCCTTTTCAAACGTTTCCGCATCTTCTAATAACCCCCCGATGTAGAGAGGGGTCAATTCTGGCAGATAATACCTACCCATTTCGGGTTCTGAAAGTACCACCTTGTCGGTCGGTTTTTTTCTCACTTGTACGACTTCAAATGCCTCTCGCCATTTCGGTCTCCCACCGTTTTCTATTTTAAAATAAAGGTAGTCTTGCGACAGGAGTGTTACCAGAAGTACGCAAGGTACAAGTATGCCGAGCGTGTTTCCGGATTTCGTCTCTGTTGCTTCCCAGACCCGTTCACATGCGATGCCTGCCAGAATGAAATAGGCGGGTATTGTCCAAAATAGGTAATACCCCGCGACGTTTTGGAGTTGCGATGCGATCAAAAAAAGAATCAGCGGTCCACCCGCATAACAGAGGAAAAAAAGCGTGGATCTCTTGAAACGTGTCGTAATGGGAGCGAAAAAGGCGGTGACGGCGACTGGGATACTCACACCTTGGACGAGCGTTAGCACGATATAGAGCGGACTCCGCTGCCATACGTTGCGTCCCCATCCTGAGAAGAGGTAACCTCGAACTTGTGGAAGTGCCAGTGCCAGTACCGGCAGCGCGAACGGAATAAAGAAGATGAGTAGATTCAGCCACCGTTTTCTGTTCGATTGTTCTAATACACAAATCACGGCATATACCGCTAAAGCCGGAACGATCACAACGGCGAGGGTATGCGAAAGAATTAAACAGAGACAGGAAACGAGCGCGCCTATCATTAAAAGTGTTGAATCGCGTTCAAGAGATGTATAGAAAAACCATGCCGTTAGGACAGCAAAGAAAAAGGTAAAGACCGGATAGCGCGCATTTTGTGCCCAAAACAGGTGCCAACTTGAACATGCCACAAATGCACTACTAAGGATTCCGACTCGCCAATTAAAGAGTGTTCGTCCTAACCCAAAGACCGCTGGGATTGAGACGATCCCAACTATGCATGGAATGAATCGACTCCCCCATTCGCTATTGCCAGCAATTGCCGTTGATAGCTTCACCCCGAGATAGGGAATCGGATTTGGGATGACTTGCCAGCTGTCGAATGAAAGATTTTCTGCGTCCCGAACAGTGAAAACCTCATCGATCCAGAAACTCCAGTGCCCCAAGTTCCAAAATCGGAGGGTTGCCCCGAACAACACAACGCTACTCAAAAGCACCGTTTGCATCTTTTTTGGGCAATGTTTTGTTGAAAATTTCAGCATTTTTCTGACAAATCCGCCCCTCACTTAACGGTTAACGGCTAACAGGACTGGATAAAGATTTTCTGTTTGTAGCAGTCATGAACGCTGTGATTGCCACAGATCCCTAATGACAACTGATATTCAACAGCCAATGAACCGATAGCCGAAAGTGAGCGTAGCGAACGCTCTGACAACCGATAACTGTGAATTGGCACGCGTTTTGCTTTAAATGAAAACAGGTGCACAATAAGCACTGGTGAAAGCCTGTTCCCTCATTAGTAAAAAAGTGTTGAAAAAGGCAGGCAAAATCACTATATCACAAATTTATGCTGAAGTCAAGCGGTCTCTTTCTCTATGAAAACCGCAGACTGACATTATCGCACCGTGATTGTAGGTTACTCAAATTTTTATCTAACCCTGTAGGTGCGCTTTGGACGCACGTGAAGGAGATTTAAATGAAAACGTATATGCTCTGGTTGGTTCGTTTGTTAGTAATAGTTTGTATTTTCGCAGTTGGTAGTCTCCCTATGGTTTATGCAGACGCGCATGAAGCCGGTGAAGAGATGGCAGAAGAGGAGGCATCAGGTGTTTCCGGATGGTTCAGGACCGATACGGATAGTTTAGGAACACAGATCTGGGTAGGTGCCAGCCATTCCCCAAGTTTCCTTGGCGGTTTTTCTCTAGATACAGACATTTATGTTGTTGATACTTTCGGTGAATTGGATGTCGGAATCGGCATTCCGGTCGTTGACAGCGATTCCCTGTCCCTCAGCTTCCTCCCCATGGTAGGTATTGGGTTTGACTACGCCGCTCCGAACGGTCCTTCTTCCTTGATTGCCCCGCAGTTGTTTACCTATCTCACTGCCGGGTCCATCTACTTTGAGTCATGGATACAAGGTTTCTTCAATTCTATGTTCGATGAAGAAGCAGGGGATTCGTTCTACCTTCGTAATTTTCTACTGCTGTCGGTCAATGACACACTCGCTGTTGGTCCGCAGGTAGAGGTAACGCTTGACTTAACCGAAGGCGGACTTGGTAGTTTGGCCCCCGGTCTCCGTGCCAATGTCGGCTATGGCGAGAATAATACGCTTGGTGTTTTTGTCGGATTTGAGACCCAAAAAGGTGATGATGAAACAGGAATTACCGGCAGAATGACTTTCGTCCGTACTTGGTAAAGATGGAAACTATCAGTTGTTAGTTAGAAGTTATGGGTCCCAAGAGATGCTTGATGTATCAACTTCTCTTCACTGACGGCTGACAACTGATTACTGACTGCTGTTCTACAAGGAGATAAGTTCAAATGAAAAGTAAGGTTATCATAATAGTTTTTGCTCTCACTTGTTTGCTGAGTCTGAATGTTTTCGCCTTGAACGGTTCCATTGAGGGTGAAAAGGTTTCTGATGCAAAGTATATGGCAGACACATTGTGGGTGCTGGTCGCTGCATTTCTTGTTTTCTTTATGCAGGCAGGTTTCGCTATGGTGGAGTCTGGATTCACACGTGCCAAGAACGCTGTCAACATTCTCATGAAAAACCTGCTGGACTTCTCAATGGGTTCGATCGCTTATTGGGCAATCGGTTTTGCCATTATGTTTGGTGTGGGGAACGCCTTCATGGGAACAAGCGGATGGTTCGTTCCAGCTGATTCGGGGGTCTTTAGTTCATTAGAATGGAGTTCTGTCCCTACACACGCTGCTTGGCTTTTCCAGTTGGTGTTCGCCGCTACTGCCGCAACTATCGTTTCCGGGGCGATGGCGGAACGCACCCAGTTTAAAAGTTATCTGATTTACAGCGTCTTCATTACGGGTATCATCTACCCTGTTGTTGGACACTGGATTTGGGGTGGTGGTTGGCTATCAGACTTCGGTATGTCGGATTTCGCCGGGTCAACTGTCGTCCACTCAACGGGGGGGTGGCTCGCTTTGACAGGTGCTATCGTCTTGGGTCCCCGTCTTGGTAAATACGATAGCGATGGAAATCCGAGACCCATTGCTGGGCACAATCTTCCGCTTGCCGCACTTGGTGTCTTTATCTTGTGGCTCGGTTGGTTCGGGTTTAACCCCGGTAGCCAAATGGGCGCCGACGCAGCTGAGATTTCCGGTATTGCTGTAACAACAAACCTCGCAGCCGCCGCAGGTGCGATTCTGGCTATGATTACCGCATGGATATTCCTCGGTAAACCCGATGCGGGTATGGCACTCAACGGTGCACTCGCTGGGTTGGTCGCAATTACCGCTGGTTGTGCATCTGTCAGTCCGGTATCTGCCGCGATCATCGGGGCACTCGGTGGTATTGTGGTTGTTCTGAGTGTTCTGTTTTTTGAGAAGCTTCGTATTGATGACCCCGTCGGTGCTATCTCTGTCCATGGGACGTGTGGTGCCTTAGGTACAATTCTCCTCGGATTTTTCGACAGTGAAAGTGGCGTTTTCTTCGGTGGAGGATTTGGACTTCTCTGGGCACAAATCGTCGGTGTTGTTGCTGTTCTCGTATGGTGTCTCATTACTGGCTTTATTCTCTTCTATGGAATCAAAGCTGTTACGGGCTTACGAGTCAGTGAAGAGGAAGAGCAGGCAGGGCTTGACTTCGGAGAACACGGTGCAAGTGCTTATCCTGACTTTAATGTTTCCTCAATACGTTAGGAATGTTTCAATATAGTCTTCGATCCAGACAGGACCGAGACTAAAATACCGAATAGGAACGTCCACACGAAGTTTCACTTTTATCCCTGAGTTTTACTTCACGTTCTGTGGACGTTCCCTTTTTCCTGTTACCACTTAACCGCAGGTCTCAGAAGCAGGATTAAGAAGAGCATGTAGTTCGTAATGTAATGGAGGGGTTTTTGCAATGTAATACATTGTCCCGCAAGTCCACACGTTGTCCTCGGATGCCACACGCGCATCCGTTCTGGTGCTACGGATTTCGTCTATTCCCAGACTAAATCCGGTATTTCTTCAGATTTGAGAAACCCAAGTTCATTGCTAAGCGCATGCTGTTTAACCGCAAGGTAAATTAAAAAACGTTTGATACTATTGTGATATTCTGCTAAAATGCTGAATCAATATCTTCTGGAATTCGACTCTCTTTCAGTAAACGGTTAGTAGGACACAAGTACCTGTCCCTACAAAAATTGTGAAGAGGTAGACGAGGTTGTCTACCCTACAGAAACAACAAAACAAGCGACACCTGCTTGTAAAATTATGGAGGATACAGATGCAACAACGATGTGCATCACAATCTGCAAAGGAGCGATCTGGTTATACACGAATTGGAACGCTAATTGTTATTTTATTGATGTGTGGCGTGCCGAGTTTAGCAATGGCACAAGAAGCAACTGCTCCTGATTCAGGGGACACTGCTTGGATGCTTACTTCAACTGCCCTTGTGCTGTTTATGACGATTCCCGGACTTGCGCTCTTCTACGGAGGGCTTGTGCGCGTCCAAAATGTGCTCTCTGTCCTTATGCAGTGTTTCGCATTGACAGGGTTGATTACTATTGTGTGGGTTATCTGTGGCTACAGTCTTGCCTTTAACACCGAAGGTATGGTGGCAGGGCAAGTCACACTGACCTCTTTTGTTGGCGGATTCGGCACCATGTTTTTGCGTGGTATCGGCGTGGACTCCCTTTCTGGGACTATCCCCGAGACAGTCTTTATTACCTTCCAGCTGACATTTGCAATTATCACACCCGCACTCATCGCTGGAGCATTCGCGGAGCGGATGAAGTTCTCGGCGATGTTGATTTTCTCTGTTCTGTGGTCGATAATTGTATACGCGCCGCTCTGTCACATGGCATGGTCGGGGGACGGTTCCTTATTTGGTGATATTATCGGTGCACTCGATTTCGCCGGTGGAACCGTTGTGCATATTAACGCAGGGATCGCGGCGTTAGTCGCTGCTATCTTAGTCGGCAAACGGATCGGTTACCAGACAACAGCGATGCCACCACACAGTTTGACACTCACTGTCGTTGGGGCTTCGATGCTCTGGGTGGGTTGGTTTGGTTTTAATGCTGGGAGTGCTGCGGCTGCTGATGGTGCCGCTGGCATGGCAATGCTTGTTACCCAGATTTCAACGGCTACCGCCGCCGTTGCATGGATGTTCGTTGAATGGGCGAAACACGGGAAACCGAGTGCTTTGGGTATTGTAACAGGTGCCGTGGCTGGATTGGTCGCGATTACGCCTGCTTCAGGTTCTGTAGGACCGATTGGCGCGCTGATTATCGGCATCGTCTCCGGCGTTGTCTGTTTCTGGGGCGCAACCAGCCTGAAGGCACAACTCGGTTATGACGATTCTCTGGATGCTTTTGGTGTTCACGGGATCGGTGGAATTGTCGGTGCTTTGTTGACTGGCGTTTTCGTCGATGCGGGCTTAGGTGGTGTCGGATTAGGGGACGGCATGACCATAAGTAAGCAGGTTTGGGCGCAGCTACTCAGTATCATTGTTACCCTTGTTTGGAGTGGTGTGCTTTCGTTTATCATCCTCAAAATTGTGGATGCCACCGTCGGCTTACGCGTTGAAGAGGATGAAGAACGGATGGGACTCGACCTGTCGCAACACAACGAACGTGGATACAACCTCTCATAGAGGCATCTACTTTGTGATTTTGTGTGGTTACAAATAACGCGTACAAATTAAGGGCGGACCGTGATGTCCGCCCAATTTTATAGTAAAACTCGAAAATACGCGGAAAAATATCTCCCTTCGCTGGCGAGATTTCCTAACCTCGCCTCTCTTCTACATTGCAAGGTCTACCCAATTATCTGTGTGACTATCTCTTCATCAGACAACTGGTCTTTTTCGACAAGTAAGTCCTGGCTCGCCCCAATATTTCCATAAACTTCAGCAATCCATCCTGTATCAAATACATCACCGGTGTTATGGATAATCAATGGTCGGGGAGCGACGAGTGTTCCAGCTGTTTGGAGATCGCCGACTCGACGGATACTCGGTATCGGTAAAGTTTCCAAAAAAGCCGCGTCGCTGTCAAGGGTGTATTGTGCCACATCTACGACAACGCTTTTGACATCTGCAAATCCCGCCGCCAATAAACTCCACAATCCGGCTTCACCTATACCGATCAGGTTCACCTCCGAAACATCACCTCTGTTTGTGAAGCAGTGCAGTGCCGTTACAATATCTTGCACACGTAACGCCGCTGTTGTTCGATTATAAGTGGTGAAGTAGTTCGTATCTTCCGATCTCTCATAATCGCTATGCTCACCCGTACCGAAAACGTCTATGATCAGAACTTTCTGGTCAGTACTGAGTAAGTCAGTGATGAGTGAAGACGGTTCGCCTGTTTCCGAATTGATTAACTTTTCCTTACCCTCTGGATGAACAATCAGCGTTACTGGATCGTGTCCTACTTGGGGTTCTGGGCTAAATAGGAGAGCAGGGATGGTGTCCCCTATACCCTTTCTACCGATGATCAGATGTTTCGCCGATAAATTGGTATGATAGGTTGTCGGAAATGCGCCTTCTGGTTCAACAAGTGTTACATCCGTGCTTTTCGGGATGTGTAACCCGAGGGCATGTTGTAACCCGCTCCCCATTTCGTCGCGAAATGTTTGGAGTTCTGTTTCATTCGTTGGCTTCACTTTTTTCATCGCTTGTTCGGATCTGTTCACCCAAGCCGGTAGAAACTCGTCCTGTTTCATAGCATGCGATGGTAAATCACGCTCCGAGAAAACCAGCAGTGCTTCATCTGGCTCAACCTCAAAGGCTACCTCTTTAAATGCCGAATTAAATGCCGAAGTGTCTTCCGCACCCAAAAACCATTTCGCGAACCATGTGTAGACTGCTTCGCGGCTTTCCTTATTATAGTTATGCTCCGCGTCTACCTGAACCTGATGCACTTTGTCTTCCGCATTGAAGTGAGCATAGATACTTCGGATGGCTGGATATTCAACTGTCGGTGTATTCACAGTCCAATCGCCTGTTGCAGATACGAGTAGGAGTGGACGAGGTGCCATCAGCGCACCGATTTCAATGTTGCTTACATCTAAACGGAGATTTGGAGCGTTTTCACAGATGCATCCGCCTTGCATCGTGGCTGAAATCATATTGACAGGGGCTGAGACTTTAATGCGTTCATCAACCGCTGTCAAGATAAAGGTTTGTGTGCCACCGCCCGATGCTCCTGTACACCCGATGCGTTCATTATCCACGTCTGGCAGGCTCTCTAAAAAGTCAATAGAACAGATACTGTTCTGGAGTTGTAACCCCATCGCACTAAGTCCCCACAGTCCTTCGTGTGCCCCGCCATAACCGTGTTCTATCTGTTTACCACTATCATTGTAACCGAGCATATCGTATGCAAAAATGACGTAACCCTGTCTGGCGAAATTGATACAACGACCGGGGATTGAACCGCGCTCGATACTCTCAAGCCTACCGCGGCTCCAGTGTCCATGGGGACTCACAATTCCTGGGAACGGACCGGATTTCCCAAGTGGTCGGTACAAATTTCCTGTTGTGAAGAAGCCGGGGAAGGGTTCAAAATAGACCTTTTCAATGGTGTAGTCTTCCCTCTCGATTTTCCCGAAGATCTCGGCATTTAGAGGTGTTGGTTCGTGCGTTGGGACTAAACCATTAGCGACGCGAATCTGCTCGCGCAATGCCTCGGCTTTTTCGGTCCATTCTACTTTGGTATAGCCGGGAAAGGTATAGGGCGTGTTAAGGTCACGTGAGATACTACCGCGTGCGTCGTGAACGCCTTGCGAAGCGTCAGAAAAAACGTGGGCGAGTTCGTGGTGTTGTGCAGCCATTGGCTATTCCTCCGTTATCAATCTACTTAGGACTTACGCATAATGCTCTTTTGTAGCATAACCTGTTAGGTTGTGCCACGAGAACATCTGTGTTTTTTGGGGTTCTCCCTCTAACAAAGCGTCCTATGGTCAAAATTGCGTAAGTCCTGCTACTGTTAGGATCCCACGCTTTAGCGAGGGGTATGTCAGTTATCTGAAGTAGTTTCCTCATCCACCAACTTCGTCTCTATATTGTTGAGACTCTCCGCTATATTTGCCTGGACATCAATTTTTTCTGCTGCGAAATAGGCAACAATTAATAGCACTATCCCAGAAAGAACAAAGATTACAGATAAAATCACACTTGAGGTAAAAGTGACGTTTCCTCTTGGGTCGATTGGAAAGAGTTCCAAAAGATTCCCTTCCCGTAGTGCTGTATCTAAAAGCTTTGAAATTCCTGATCCGAAAATTGAAGCTACCAATGTTTGAATACCTGTCCCGATGAGTCCGACGAAACCTACTTCGCCTAACAGTTGGACCGTGATAACTGTGATAAATATCAAAGTGAACTGCGGATCATTATCGAGTGTTCTGATTTTATTCGATCTGTTCCAGAACAGCATGGCGAGGACTGTCGCAAGGATGATGACGATGCCGAGTTCCAAGATGGATCCAATCATGACAAAAATCGATGGAATCATTTCCAAGTCTGTGCTCGCACCTATCGTATTAACACAGATCACAAGACCCTACACGCTAATGCCTACTGAGACAACTCCTCCAAGAATCTTGACGAGAATTGCAGCCCACTGTCTAAATTGGCTGCCGGATTCCAATGAATCAATCCATGTAATGATGCTTCGCAGATAGCGCATAAAGTATTCCTCATGTCGCCATAGGATGTGCTCTAATATGGTATGTCTGCCCCGTAAGTTAAACAGCGATTAGTATAACAGGGCATGCACACTTTGTCAAGTTATAGTGAAAATACTCATATGATTAGTTAATTTTATCTTTACATTCATTTTTTCACGGAGAGGCGGCATATTACGCCTTGGCAACCCACGGTTCACCTCCGTCCGTAAAAAACTCCGTGAAGCCTCTGTAAAGGTCAGGGCATTTGGTTCATGTGTAGGAGGAAACTCCGATTCCCGACTCTTATTCCTCCTGCTCCTGATAAGAGGGGATAGGGGATTGACCCTGTCCAAATTAACTGGAACTACTTGATTTTCCGAACATCTTCTGGTATAATACAGTCAAAAAGGATATGTAGCATGAAAATTCTGGTTGTTGGGCAAGGCGGTCGCGAGCATACACTCGTCTGGAAGCTTGCCCAGAGTCCACTCGTCGAAAAAATCTATTGTGCGCCCGGGAATGCTGGCATCGCGCAAATTGCAGAATCTATCCCGATGCCGGATCAATTTACCGAATTGGCGGATTGGGCGGAGTCCCAAGACATTGCACTAACCGTTGTCGGTCCCGAAGCACCCTTAGCTGAAGGAATTGTTGATGTGTTCAGGGAACGCGGTCTGAAGGCATTTGGACCCGATAAGCAGGCAGCACGCCTTGAAGCGAGCAAGGATTTCGCCAAACGACTGATGCTTGAAAAGGGAATCCCGACAGCGGAACATCAGACGTTTACGGATGCCGAAGAAGCGATGGCTTATATTGAAGATCGCAATGCGCCTGTTTTCGTCAAGGCAGATGGACTCGCCGCAGGAAAGGGCGTTATCCCCGGGCGTACCTTCAAAGAGGCATCGCAAGCGGTTACAGCGATTTTGGTGGATAAGGCATTTGGCAACGCAGGCGATAGTGTCGTTATCGAAGAGGAACTCATCGGCGAAGAAGCCTCCTTTACAGTGCTTACCGATGGCACCTACTGTCTCCCTTTTGTGAGTTCTCAGGATCACAAGATGTCGCACGATGGTGATACCGGCAAAAATACCGGGGGAATGGGAGCATACTCTCCCGCGCCAGTGATCACACCAGAATTACACAACTATGTAATGGAGCGCGTCGTTTACCCTACCGTCAACGGTATGGCGGGTATTGGAAGTCCGTTCAAGGGTGTCCTATATGTTGGATTGATGATTACGGACGCCGGTCCGAAGGTGCTGGAGTTCAATTGCCGCTTTGGTGATCCGGAGACGCAGGTCCTTTTGCCTCGCCTCAAAAGTGATTTAGTTCCTTTGCTAATCGCATGTATTGATGGAACACTTGAACAGCACGCTGACACACAATGGTATGACGAGGCAGCTGCGTGTGTTGTTATGGCTTCGGGTGGGTATCCAGACCCCTACCAGACAGGGATCGTTATCACAGGGCTTGAAAATGCCGATGCGATTGAAGGTGTTACCGTCTTTCATGCAGGCACAAAACAGAATGATGAAAACATTGTCACGGATGGCGGTCGGGTGTTGGGTGTCACGGCTCTATCTGGCGGATTACACGATGCCATTCAACAGGCGTATAAAGGCGTTTCTGCTATTCATTTTGATAAAGCACACGCGCGGAGCGACATCGGTTATAGAGCATTGGGACGGGATTGAGCACGCATATAACTCTAAAATACACCCTGTAGGGGTAGGTCTTGTGCCTACCCGCCCCCTTGGGTTAATGTGTGGTGTTGTAATGGGACAAAGAGATGGCAGCGGAACTCACCTATAAAATCGCTAAGTGCTGTGCCCCTCAAGAAGGTGAATCGATTACCGGTTATTTCAAGGAAGACGGCACAATAACTGTCCATCACTCCGAATGTAACGCAGGACAAAGCTTCCGACCGGAGCGGCTATTGGTAATCACGTGGGATGAGATTCGGACAACCGAGACTCCCACGGATTTCGTTCCCCTTCCACCTGAATTTGCTGAACTTGATGAGACTGATTACTTTATACTGAAACACCACCAAGAATTGGGAATGGACTACTCTATCGTTGTCGCTGAAGCCTTGAGAATCCCCCTGGAGGAGATGCACCAGCGACATCGTAAATTGAGGGACCTCGGTGGTTTGAAACGGGTTGAAGGACGTATCATCCACTATCGAAAAAATATCGTCAAGGGGAAATGGATTAAACACCGAAATCACACCTATTATGAACTGACACCTGAAGGCAGAACGTGGATCCAGACTTTTGAAAATCGGCAAGTTGCATCAGAGACGTAGGCATACGGAAATCAAAAAACAGTTGTCCACAACCTAATAATTCCAAAATAGAAAATAAAAACGGAAACCAAACGCGGAGGGCTTTACCATGTTAAATCATTTGCTAAGCTGGGGCATTGATGTACGACGACGTAGAAACCGCACGCGCTCTGTCATCTTATTATCGCTTATTCTACACATGATTTTCGCGATTACCTACCTATTTCTTCCAATCAATCAACTCAGTCAAGAACAAGCGGATGCACTCGCTGTTGACTTGATTAACGATGCCGATGCCCCCACAAAACGGAAACTGAAGCCGAAACCGCCGTTGACCAAAAAGATGTATAATCCGAATGAGGAACTCGCCAGAGACGCGATGGAGAAACAGATTGAATCCGCTCGAAATAAAGTAGATGAAGTCATGAAACTCAGTCCACGTGTCGTTCTCAAAGATGTAGAGGTTAACAAGGCACCTGTGAGTCAGGTAATTCCGGATGTGATGACGGACGCACAACTACGCGATGCGGAAGCCTCGAATCTCAGCAGACTTATCGCACAACCCGGACAGACAGATGGACGTGGCATCGTTACCGGTAGGGTCCGAGCACGTGGCGACGGTATGGGCAGATTCCGTGGCGGTGGACAAGATGGCTCCGACGGTGGTCTTCTCGGTGGCGGCGGGAAATCTGGTGCCGCGGATCGACTCGGTCTCATAGATTTTCTTGATGAATTCGGGGGACCCAAAGATGTCGTCTACTGTCTTGATATAACCGCAAGTATGCAGGCAGCCGGAATGAAAAAATTGCCGCTGGCAATAAACGCTCTCAAAGATTCCGTAATGATGTTAGGGAACAATGACAATCTGAACATTGTAGCGTTTTCCAACACAGCGAAACCTATGAGCGAGGAAATGCTCCCGGCGAACTCCGAAAACATAAAACGCGTCTTGAAGTATCTTGACAGATTCACATCCCGAAGTATTCAGGGCAATACAGGAACAAATATCCTCACTGCACTTGAAGTGGCATTAACACTGGACCCATCTGTGATTGTTTTGATAACTGATGGTCTTCCTACTACAAGTCCTGAATATCCTATTGAAGTAGATAGAGATATAATCCTTGAAAGGGTGCGGGAAAAGAATGTCAACAACGCTGTTATCTATGTGGTTGCGCTTGAATTTGATTTCAAACTCTCCCATGCTGCCGAACTGCTCGTTTCTCTTGCTGAAGAGCACAATGGAAAGATAAAGGCTATTGATGGTGGACAATTGTTTGAATTCGCAGAACAGGATGGATTGACCGATAATTAGATAGGAGTTACGCAGGCTGCTCTTTTGTAGCACAAACTTTTAGTTTGTGTCCGCAGACCGGCTGTGTTTTTTCGATAATTCCTATGTAACAGAGGTGCTACCCTCAAAACTGCGTAAGTCCTATTGATATAACACAAATCGGAGTAAAACATGAATCAAAAATCTGCTACGGCGATGGTTGAACAATTTCGGTTGGATGGCAAGGTGAGTCTCGTCACCGGGGCGAGTCGGGGTATTGGGCTTGCGATGGCAGAAGGACTGGCAGGTGCCGGTTCAGATATCGTCGTTGTGGGTCGGGAGATAGAGACGTTAACCCCCGTCGTTGAACGGATCGCCGATGAAACCGGTAGAAATGTCATCCCTATTCAGGCGGATGTCAGTAATCTTACGGAAATTGACGCTCTCGTCGCACAGACTGTGGAGACTCTGGGACGGCTTGATGTCCTCGTCAACAATGCTGGAGTCAATATACGCAACCCCGCTTTGGAATTTACCGAGTCGGATTGGGACTTCGTTACGGATGTTAATCTAAAAGGTGCGTTTTTTCTCGCAAAAGCCTGCGGCAATATCATGCAGCAACAAAAATCGGGTAAGGTCATCAACACGTTATCGCTCACTTCAGCAATTGGACTCCCGACGAGTGTCGCCTATACAGCGGCGAAGGGTGGACTCCTCCAGTTGACAAAGCTTCTGGCCGTAGAATGGGCGGAACACAACATTCAGGTCAACGGCATTGCACCCGGCTTTATCCGAACCGAGATGACTGCCCCCGCCCGCGAGGACAACCGAAATCGATGGATTCTCAATCGTACCCCCGCAGATCGATGGGGTGAACCTGAGGACTTGGCAGGATTGACAATCTTCTTCGCCTCTAACGCCTCTGACTTTGTTACAGGACAGATGGTTTTCGTTGATGGTGGATTTATGGCGGGTAGTGATTGGAGGCGACAATCCTAAGATGGCAAAAGATCCCGATACAGTACAATCTGAAAGTCCCGAGGCATTGGTAAAGGTCAAGCAGATCCTGAGCGAATTTGAACTTGAAGACGTTTCGCTTTTTGACCATACGCCAGTTTTGCTGATACAGGTCTCGGAAGCGCAATTTACGCGTGCCCTCCAATTGCGAGAAACTTTAGTTGATCGGATAAAACCCCTTGGGTACCGATTCATCGCACTTGATTTAGATGAATTGTAGTGCCTAAGAGGTGGAAACCGGAGTTAACCTATAGATCGCCCAATGTTCTGTCCACATTATAGTAAATTCCAAAAATAAATACACACTTTCAACCCCCGGTCAGGGTCATTCAATTGTAGGTTTTTT
>JAAXHD010000213.1 GCA_012271015.1 Candidatus Poribacteria bacterium
GGAACCGTCCAACGCCGCGATTTCAACGGTTTCTCCGGGGCTACCTCTGGAATTTACCATTGGACAGATAGGTTGAGCACCGGAGCGACTCTGATGAAAACGTTTCGCGCACCCGGAATTGAGGAACTGTTTAGCGATGGACCCCACTTGGCTGTCTATTCCTATGAGATTGGCAATGTGGAACTCGAGCCTGAGAACGGATATGGTACTGAACTCTTCGTCAAATACGCGGATGACCGGTTCAGACTCAATCTTGCGCTTTTCAGGAATCAGATACAGAACTACCTCATTCCGATGCACAGCGGTGAAAAAGAGTGGGGCAGCGGCGCAGCGGGGTGGTTATGGATTTACCAATACATGGGACACGATGTTGTGATGGATGGGGCTGAAATCCAAATAGGGGGTGAGGTCATCTCACAGATCCATTTTCAGTTGAATATGAGTTACGTCAACGGAACGCTTCAAGCCAATGGGCGACCGCTGGAGCGTGTCCCACCCCTCAACGGTAAATTCGTCATCAGCTACACACCCGCCCCGTTGCATTTGCATATCACATCCCGGTTTGCAGGAAACCAAACCCGACTCGGCGAATTTGAGGAACCCACAGACGGTTATCTCGTCTATGATATCGGGAGCTATCTCAACTTTTCGTGGTGGCAGCTTGAGAACATGGTCGTTTTCGAAATTGAAAACCTCTTGGATACGGTATACCGCGAACATCTATCCCGGATCAAAGCGGTCATGCCGGAGCCGGGGCGGAATGTGAAGTTTCTGTATAAACTTAATTTTTGAAACTGTAGGACGGGGCGATGGTTTTTATCATCGCCCCGTTCTTGATTTCTAAGGAGATAGAAGTGAACAGATATTTTAACCGCGAATTAGCGGATACGACTGGGGCGTGTCTCTCTGTGGCGTGCGCGGCGTGTCTTCCTTTCGCATGCGCGATCCATTGCCTCGCGATGCCGCTTTTAGGAACAGTTTTACCTTTGATTGGGTTGAGTTTCCTTGTGGATGAGCGTGTTGAGTTTATCCTTATTGCTAGCGCAATTGGACTGGCAATCGGGAGTTTAGCGTGGGGTGTTCGACGCCACCGGAACTGGCGAGCGTTTTTAGTACTGATAGCGGCATTGGCATTCATCGCTACCGCTCAGACAGCCGTTGAAGGCACTTTTGAAGCGGTCTTTTACAGTATCGGCGGCGTTTTACTCGCATCGGCGCACCTCGTAAATCGGCACCTCTGTAAAACCTGTTTAACATGTGAGGCAGAAAAGACATAAAATTATGCAGAGAATATATATTTCAGTGTGTTTAATAGCTATACTGGTATGGTCTGGCTGTGATCCGAAGAGACAACCGGATGCTACTACAGGCGATAAAATTCGCGTTGTTGCGACGATCGGTATGATTACTGATATTATTAAAAATGTTGGTGGTGCGCGCGTTGAGGTGACTGGGATGGTGGAACCTGGCGTAGACCCACACTTTTACAACCCAACGCCTAAAGATGTTCAAAGGCTCGGTTCAGCACACATCATCTTCTATAACGGGCTGTACCTTGAAGCAAAAATGGTGGACATCCTTGCGAAGATGTCGGAGGACACGCTGACGGTCCCCGTAACAGATGCCGTGGATCGGAGTCTACTGCTAACACCTCCAGAATACGAGGGACTCTACGATCCGCACTTATGGTTTGACGTGAAGCTTTGGATGCAAGCCGTGGGAAAGGTTCGCGATGCCCTGAGTGAATTCGATGCCGATAATACTGTCCTGTACCGAAGCAATGCCGAACGCTACCTCACGAAACTCATGGAACTCGATGAATACGTAAAGTCGCAAGTGGAACGCGTGCCATCTCAGCAACGCGTCCTTGTGACGGCGCACGACTGTTTTAACTACTTCGGAAAGGCTTATGGGTTTGAGGTGCGCGGATTACAAGGTGTGAGCACCGCGACAGAAGTCGGTATCGCTGATGTACAGGAATTGGCGACGTTTATTGCGGAGCGGCGTATCCGTGCTATGTTTGTAGAGTCTTCTGTCTCTTCACGGAGTCTCGAAGCGGTGAAAGCCGCTGTGAAGGCAAAAGGATTTGATGTGAAGATCGGTGGTGTGCTCTTCACAGACGCTATGGGAAACGAGGGGACACCTGAAGGCACCTACATCGGGATGATCCGATATAATATTGATACGATTGTACATGCTTTGATTGGGAAATCGGAGTTATAACTCGTTGGTTTCATGAAGATTTAGAATTTAATTCGGTAATGTGCGGGCAGGCACAAGACCTGCTCCTACAAGGGTTTTCTGGCATAGAATTACCGAAATATTTTATTAAACTTCATGAAATAAACACCGATAAAATTCATCACTACCCTTGAATGTCATTGGGTAGTGATGAATCGGTATATTCGCAGGAGTGTAACGGCTCATGTTAAGAAATAGTGCAAAGAAGCCGACAATTCTTGACACCGCTTTTGAATTGCTTCGTGACCTTGAGAAGAAGTAGAAGCGGTTTCTTATGAGGGAATAAGTCATGTCTGGCAGATTAGAGGCATTGAACAAGGTCAGGAAGATCGGGACGACGCTGTTGGACCAACAGTTGTGGTGTTGGGGACAGGACGTTCGCCGGGCAGAGGGAAATGCTTTGCTCACCTACGGTTTTACCAAACATCGACCGCCGGAAGGCAAGCACGGAAGTACCGCTTATGAGTGGCGTGGCGCTGGCAGAAGCCGAGTTATTTTATGGGGATTCGGGTTTTTCTATGGCGATGGGGGCCGAGGCGGGCTTTTCTTGCAGCGTTACAAATTCGCGCCCAAACAGATAGCAGCGGTCGATTTTTCGCTGCCCATATGGAAACCGGAGCAACTCCCTGAGCTTACGCATCCATGTGATGTGGAAGCGTGGCATCAGGTTTTCAACTTGCTCACTCAAGGTCTCGCATGGATAGGCGACTACGAGCGGTGGATTATTTCTCAATACGGACTTGACTATCGCCAACGGTGTACTGACGCATGGAAGAAGAAATGTATTCCTGCACACGAGATGGCTGCAAAGTGGCATGAACTCGTCGAATACTTGCCTTCACAACCTGGAAGCGATTGATAAACATCAAGCTCAGATAACAATTGTGCTGAACAACCGCACAAGAGGGTGATGAGCCGCAAACCCGTTTTGGTTCTCACTGCGAAGCAGGACAAAACGGCGCAAGAGGTTAATCATTACAAATATGTCAGAACAGATTCAACAGTTACTTAATTTGGAGACCACTCCGGTTGCTGTAACGTTTCACGATGCCCAACCGGATAACGTGCCGCAAGTAGAAAAAGTCGAAGCCTCCGGTTGTACCTATTGGCGACGCGCAGCGGAAGGCAAAACCTTCTATACTGAGGCATCCGACCATTACAACTGTCCGATCGGGTGTTACACACACAACGTTGAACTCCCGGCTGTGCAAATGGAGGAACTCGAAAAAACGCTTGGATTAATGGGAGGACTCGGTTATATTACGATGGAAGAAGTCCCCAGTATTCCGAGGCGGGAGGATTCCTTCAAAAGTGCAGTCTATACTCCTTTAAGGGATGCGACTGGCACACCTGATGTCGTTATCATCTCCGGCACCTCGAAACAGATGATGCTCTTGATGGAAGCTGCAGCCGCTGCGGGTATCGGTACTGAACATGGTGTGATGGGACGACCGACGTGTGCTGCGATTCCGGCTGTCATACAGAACGGTCGAAGTGTGAACAGTTTGGGATGTATCGGTAACCGCGTGTATACTGCACTCTCCGATGACGATTTCTATTTCGCTTTCTCAGGTGAACACATTGAGGCACTCGCTGAAAAATTAGTGACGATTGTGAACGCGAACCGTGCTTTAGAGGAATATCATCAGCAACGCCAAGCGGAGATTTGAACACTATGCAAGAAAAAGGTATGAGAGCAGATAGAATCGAATCGTCACCCAAACTGGCATCAAAGCGGCGTGTCTTAGTGCATATACTGGTCTGTAAGGGGTGTTGTTGTGGCGTGACAGAGAAACGGAAACCGGCTGTACCGGTCGAGTGGCTCAAACAGGAGTGGCGGAACAGGCGGCTGTCCGCTTCAATAACATTGACAGTCAGCGAAGGCTGCCTCGGGCCGTGCGATCTCGCAAATGTCATCTGTATCACATCACCGCACGGTGTCGTGTGGTTAGGACAGATAAAACTCCATCTACACTATGCGCGACTCGTGGATTGGGCGGAAGCCGTGGCACAAGCGGATGCACTACTTCCGTTGCCCTCAGCCTTTGATAGTCACCGTTTTGATCGGTTTCGATCTTCCTCGTTCGGGTTTCAGAAAAAATAAGCGAACCGTGAGTTACAAGGCTTCACAGTGGCAAACGTTCGTCGGGCAGGTTCCTGTCGTACAGCGTTGCTACATTGATACGAACTTGATGACAGACGGTTTAAAGGAGGCCATACAACAGTGCTGAATTTTTTCAATTCGCAAAAAGAGAAGGACCCACAGCAACTCATCCAAGTCAAATCGTGGGTCTCCGAAGTCTTTGACCTATCAGAAGACATCGCCGTGATGATTACTCAGTTGCAATGCACCGAAGAAGGCTGTCCGCCTATTGAAACGGTCATTGCGATCATGGAGACACCGGGAAAGCCCCGGCAATACAAGATTCACAAACCGCTGGCGGAGGTGAAGCAGACGGACATCGTTAGCTTGACCGCTGGCTAAATTCAACAAGGAGAGAAAGATGAACACAGCCATGCTAAACAATCAAGTCCC
>JAAXHD010000091.1 GCA_012271015.1 Candidatus Poribacteria bacterium
TTGGATTACAACCTCATGCCACCCGAAATCCTTGAGAAATGCGACCCAATTCGACGGCAACTCTTGGGAGATGGCATAGACATTAAGGGATGGTGGCAACCCACAGATGCAGATGTGCCTTTGAAGACGTGGATTGCGGAGCATCGGGGAGAGGAATACTTGCGGTAGTTGTTGAGGAATGCGTGTCGCTAAGTGGACAGCGATGTCTCATCAAGAAATAGAGAAAACGACCATGCTTCAAAGCCGAGTTCGTGATAGAAATCAAGCGTTGATTGCCAATGGTTGTTGGTAGAATAGGTGGTGAAGCGGTGAATACCACTCCTCCAATTCAAAATTAAGATCGCATCACCCCAATGAATCTCCTCCATCTGTCAGCCACGCCAAATCAAACTTTGCAAACGATAACGTCTCGTAAGTCCTATCCTCACCACGCTCATAGAGGCAGCATATATTCATGTCCGAAGCAATACAGAGATCGGAATACGCCGCGGGACCGCCGTGCAACACTTTGCCGCTACTCCAACTTTGACACTCATCGTAACTGATACGGATCGTCATCCGCTCGCGACTCGTGCTGGCGGGGTTAGAGAACAGGACGCGATTCTTATCATGTTGATTCGCATCCGTATAGCGCACCATACTCGCCTGACATATGGGTTCAACAAGGTCCTCTTCGTAACCGAACTCCGTGAATGTATCGCCGCTGTCCCTGCTTCTCGCATACGCACGCCGCTTCGGTGCGACATAGTTTCTACAATTGAAATAGAGTCCACCATCCACCGTTTCGACGACAACAGATTCGTTGGTTCCCGGTTGCGCTTTACCCCCAATTCGCCACGTCTCACCGTGATCGTCGCTGATAATCAGGTGTGAGTAGCCATATTGCGCATAGTCCCGGTTGTTTCCAAGCACATGGTCACACGGAATGACAAACCTGCCGTTTGCGAGTTGAATCCCGTGACAGGGACCGGTTGCATACCACGTCCAATCTTCGTCCTTCGTTGCGGCTGTGATTTCTCGCGGTTCTGACCAAGTTTCCCCATCGTCGCTACTGGAGGTCACCCAAACCGTGCGCGGTGCCTCTCCGGCAACAATCCTTCCTTCCGCACCGTCAGCGAGGTTCTTGCAGAAAAGCAGATAGATTGTCCCTGTGTCTCGATCAACCACAGGGGCAGGATTACCATCAACATCGGTTCCTGTGGAGACAGCGATTTGCATCGGTTGCCAACTCTCGCCGTTGTCGAAGCTCCGTTTCAGGACAATATCAATGTCCCCTGAATCCCCGCCACCTGTTCGCCTGCCCTCACAGAATGCTAACAGCGTCCCGTCATTTGATCGGACAAGGGCGGGAATTCGGAACGTATGGTATCCCTCCGTCCCCGCCGTGTAAAGCGGACGCTCCGTTTTGTACATACTTACAAATCTCCTCTGATCCGTGCCCACGTCGTTGTGAGTTTTCCGATCGGTTGCACATCTGCCGGATCATCCATCACAAACTCATCCGGATCCTTCTGATGATCGGAGAGCCGCACCCCATCAACAACACAATTCGTTGGGAATTTCGGATCGGGTGGAGAGGCGTTGTTAATCTCGAAGGTTTCAGCAAAGACGGTAGGTCCTTTTTTGAACGGAGCCTCACCTTCAAGTTTGCCATCTAAGTAGAGTTTCAAACCATCGGGTCCCCATGTCCCCGCCATGTGGTGATGCTCCCCCGTTTTCCAGTCAAGAGCCGCACTGTTGGCGTTATGCCATGATCCCGCGCTTTTAATTCGCATCTGTGCGATTCCGCCAGTGTTAAACTGCAGAAATACAGCATCCGTGCCGCGTTTATAAGTCATGAACATAAAGAGTTCACCCCTGACGTCGCTGGTATCGAGTCCCATCGTTACCCACAACTCAACGGTGCCTTCATCGAGGTTGACGAACCGATCGTCCACAGGGAAGTGGATAACATCCCCAACTTTTTCGCTGACAAACCCATTACCAAATTTACCGGGCTTGAAACTCCCACCATCAACGGTGGCACCCTCTTTTTCAACTTCCGCTTTGCTCTCCAATGCAGAAAAGAAGGTCTCCTCTGCCATAGCCACAGAGGCACAAAGCAATGTGATTGCCAAAAGACACAATGTTTTCATGAGATATCCTCCTACTCAGGTCGAGATTTTTTGACCAAATAATGGTCCGTGAATTAGCCGAATTCCTTCAGGATGAGACGGCAATTTTCTGATACTATGCCATCTATCACATTTTCAGATTCGCCCACGTCGTTGTGAGTTTATCATCTGCTTCGACAGCGGCAAATTCTTCAGCATGGAACAGCAAATTCTCCATGAAAAGTTTTGCCATGTCTTTCGTATTGCCATCGTTACCTGCGATATGGTACTTATCAGGGGCAATTGCCATCATCAGGAACTTACCTTGCCCGAATTCCGCTTCCATAATGACAGGGTTTCCCACACTTTCCATCAGTACGTCAAATCCCTTTTGAGAACCGATGACTTCCCATACAGTAGGCCAGCCTTGATGTCCCCAGCCCTCAAATGTTTTCTCAGTTATACGGTTTGGTGCGTTAAAGAGCGGATGGTCGGGTGCGAGTATATTAACGGTTGGGAGATCAGTGTCAGTCCGAACACAACTTAACCCAGGCGGCAACCAATCTACATTCGCTTCGTTCTGATCAGCTTGGGTCGGTTCCCAGACGAGACCACCATTTTCGACGAAATCCTGAATCGTTTTTGCATTCTTGTCGAGGTTTTCGTGTAATCCAGCATTGTTGGTCACCATGCTACCGATTAAGAAAATTTCATTGTCTGCTTTGAAAGGTAACTTCCCACCTTCAATCGACTTTGTCAGATCATCGTACTCAACTTTGAATTCATCCAGTGTCTGACGCAACGCATCAACCTTTGTCCATTGGTCAGCAAAATCAACAACGGCAATTTGAGCAGCTTCTATAGCCATTACGCTCAAAACGAGTTTCAAAATACAGAGCCATGCAAACAAACGGGGAAGCATAAGTTAATCTCCTTACGCGTAACACGTATCTTCGCGGGTTCAAAGAACCCCAAAATTAAAGTCAAATAATTTGTTCCTGACGTTTTCCCAGAGGTTTTGTACAGAGGGCATACACATAAGGCGAAGTTAACTGCTGGTTCGGCACACGAAGCCCCACTAAGAAATTGCCAAGGACAATGTCCGTCAGATTCACACACTTACAAAGCATTTCATGACCCCACCTACCGATGACTGCCCGCCACGGTGAATAATCAACAACGCTCAATTTTAACGGACCCCCTGTATACCCAAATTCTGTGACCTGAAATCCGGTGTCCCGTAATGCAGAAGCGAGGTCAGTCGGCGGAATTACCTTGTGTGTGGCAAGCAGTTTCGGACTCGCGACGCGGGCGATCGGTGTATACATACCCCGCAGATTCGGCGTTACCGTGAGCATTGTTCCACCCGGTTTGAGCAGGCTGTACATTTCCTCTAAGATCGCTTGGGGTGTACTAAAATGTTCAATCAATCCCATTGAATAAACGAAGTCAAACGTAGCATGATGATTTTTGGCAAACGCGAACAGATCTTCACAGAGAATTGTTCCTTCCACACCTGCGAGGGCGAGATTCCGTTGTGCGAGTTGGCACCCTAACTCTGAAAAATCGACACCGTAACAATCGCTTTCATAGTTCTGGGCGAGGTAGGGGAGCCACAAAGAATCGGCACATCCCAACTCAATGAGCCTCGGTTGTTCAAAACCTGAAAGTGCCCGGTCGAACAACTTCGCAAGCTGACGGTTCGCGACATAAGCCCATCGCAGATGACGAATCTTATGCTGTTGACCGTCCCAAAGCGTCGTCCAATAGGATTCATCCGTTAAGGGCGTAAGGTGAGAATCCATACTAACCTCCCTCCAAGAAAACCGCGCCATGCTCTAAAATAGGGCATAAGTCGCAGAGCCAGTCGGCACAATAATTTTTATGGAGACGGATGATCCCCTGTTCAATCTTAGCGGTCGGCTTCAGGAGTCGTATCTGCTGCGCCTCCGTGAAAATCTGCTTATCAATTTTACGGATAATCTGGTTTCCCGCTGACTTGGAACCAACACTGTAAAGTTTTAGGATTCCCTCTTGCAATTTCTGACTATCCGCTTCGATTGCCCAAATATAGGCGACCGGTAAGATTTTATTGACGATGATGTCTATAGCTCGACTTTTTCCAATCAGTCCTGCGTTCTGAGTGCCGCCTATTCCGAAGTTAGAATGCTTTTTCCAGTAGCCTACGGGTTCAATCATCAGTAGCGCAATAAGTTCTTTTTCGATAGTTCGTAGCAACTTTGGTGTGTCTGCTGATGCTACCTTTTCACATGTCGGCAGAAAATACATCATCAGACTGCCTTGGGAGCGATGGATTAACTGGCTGATTGCCGCAATGCGTCGAGTCGGATGGTTAAAAGGTCTCTCAGTGAAACGCCAGCGGGCTTCTGTCATGCGTGGCGGAAGTTCAGCGTATTCTGATCCACGCCACAATTCTTCTAACGCTACAACGCTCGGATCGTCTGTTCCCTCCGGCGGCAGGGGTTCCTCCCTTTGTGAGGGTAAGAGTCCAGCGACCCCAAAAAGGATTGCTTGAATCTCCAACTCAGATTTCTGATCGAAATCAGCGAACGGAACATGCTGCGCTAATTCCCTCAACGCCTTGCTGTTGCGCTCGTATCCTAACGCTTCCATGATACCTTCGTAGAGAAGCTGCTCGAAATCAAGACGCGTTCTTAACAAACGCATTGACTCCATCTTTTCCAAAAACCGTTCACGTCCTAAGGATTCAAAAACACCTCTCAGTACCTCTATGTTCAACTGCTTCCCTGTAACTCGACAAAACCCATCCTCCGTTGTCTCACCTTGGGTATCATCATGAAGATCGCCGGTATCTACGGCAATCCATTTCAGCAATTCCAAGGTCGGAATGCGTTTGTTATTCTGGAGCCGCGTTCGCAGATTGAAGTCATCGTTAAAGAACACCGCATGTAAAATAACGCGATTATATCTGGAATTGAGATGATGTTTATGGGTATACCACTCCGAAGATTGGACATGAATTTCGACATCACCGACGTGGAGTTTTCCATCAATTTCAATCTCGGCGTGCATAAAATCGGGACCTTCGTTATGATTCCAGACCCCAGGCTTTAGCACGCGAATTGTCCGTCTATCAATCGCCTCCATATTGGTATCGAAAAAGCGTTGCTGATGCCACAATTTCTGAACGAAGGCTTCATCAATTCTATCAAGGTCTGGACGATGCGTCTCATCGATTTCTCTAAACAGTTTAGAAAGGCGTTCAACTTCGGCTCTGTCATCCATATTATAATCTACTTCGCCTCCTGAATTTCGTTCAGCAATGCCTGCGCTGCGACCTGTGGCTCAGGGTGAGCGCAAACAGCAGAGATTACCGCGATGCCGTGCGCTCCTGCTCGAATGACTTCACCCGCAGTCTGAATGTCAATGCCACCGATAGCGATAACTGGACACACCGCGATGTCGCACATCCGCCGGAGTCTCTCTAATCCCTTAGCCGTTTCCGCGTCCGGTTTCGAAGTCGTCCCGTAAATGGGACCAAACCCGATATAGTCAGCACCTTCTGAAATTGCGGCGAGTATCTTCTCTTCGGTTCGAGCAGATGCGCCAAGGATCGCTTCTGGAGATAGAATTCGCCTTCCGATAGAAACGGGCATATCGTCCTGTCCGAAGTGCGCGCCTATCGCCCCAACAGCCAATGCGATATCGGCTCTATCGTTCACAATCAGCGGCACATTGTGCCTTGCACATATCGTTTGCATGGACTGTGCCATCGCTACTAATTCGCGCGTCGTTCCCTGCTTTTGCCGGAATTGCACCGTATCTGCACCGCCTTCGATCGCCAGCTCCGCTAACTCGGCATGCGTAAATCGAGATTGTAGCGTCGTATCTGTAATGACGTGTAGAACGCCGATGTTTTTCATGTTGGTATATCACTCAAAATGTGGTAGATTATAGTTAGCAGTTAGCAGTTGTCAGTTGTCAGTTAAGAATTTTCGCTTAACAAAAGTCTCTTGTAACCGTTAACTGTTAACTGATAACCGATAACTAATTTAACGTGAGTTTGATAATTAAAC
>JAAXHD010000367.1:0-762 GCA_012271015.1 Candidatus Poribacteria bacterium
CCAATCCGTCCCCAGACATCAATGCGGGTGTACGTCGATAAGGTATATCTCGCACCTCTCGCTACACCCCAAGCGTCAAGGTTCATATACAGAAAGTCTTGATGCCATATCTCATCATCAGACTCCAGAAAGCCATGAAAGGTAGGGTCCAACTGAACCCGGTCTGATATAGCATGCTTGAACTCATAGTCATACTCGACTTCATCAACTTGGCAGTTGACGATACGCGCAAGATGCTTGCTGCTCGTTATCGGATCACTGTAGGTGGTGTCCCAGACAGATGCACCCCCATAAATCTGATCTTTCCAACTCGCATCAACAACCGCACTTACAGGCTTGGCACCCACCAAGACTATCAGCACTAAGCCGAGGTGGAAGAGGATTGTTGTCACACTTAGGGTTCTCATTTGAAGCCTCCTTACGAGAAATACACTCTATTGAGAAGAGAAGTTACAAATACTATCAGCCTCTATAGCAAAAACCTTTTTATTTTCTTGCTATTGTTAGATGTAACGTGAGTTTGATACATTATGTTTACATCTCATCATCATAGGGAAGTCAGTATCTATCAGAATTTGAGTCTTTTGTCCTTGACAACACCACCAAATGCAACTATAATATACACAGACGTGTGTCGTAATCTTCTATCTGACACACTCGTTTTAATTTCGGACAAAGGATTGGTTAAAACGTGTTCAATAAATCTTTGAAGTTTTATAACCAAAGTTGCTACTTACAAAATTTTAGGAAACCTACAAAGAC
>JAAXHD010000367.1:852-8099 GCA_012271015.1 Candidatus Poribacteria bacterium
TTTTTATAGTAACATCCATGAATATATTCACACTTATAGGGTATGAGACCGTTGGGCTCCTGTGCCTCCGTGAGACGTGACTTCACACGTCAACACAGAGATATGAGTGTCCAAGTAATTACGGGATCTACTATATATTCCTTTATGGAGGTTGACATGTTAGAAAATATTGGAAGCGTAGCGGGTGTGATATGGCACTATCTCGAAGATAACGACGAAGCCACTGTTACAAAGTTAACACGCGAAATCGGCGAAAACGAACGGACAGTTTTAATGGGTGTCGGTTGGCTGGCTCGCGAAGGAAAATTAGATTTCGAGCAACGGAAACAGGGCACCTACATCACTTTAAAAATACAACAACCAAACGCAGAAGTCGTATAGATTTCGGAAGGAGAACGGATTAGATGAAGCCACTTCGCCAGTTAACAGTGGTGCCAACGTTGCCGCCGAATCTTGAACCCCTGCGTGAACTTGCCTTAAATCTGTGGTGGACCTGGGATCGTGAAGCCTTGGGCTTATTTCGGCACCTTGATACCGAATTGTGGGAAAAGACATATCACAATCCGGTTGCGATGCTCGGTCAAATTTCTCAAGAACAGTTAGATGCCGCTGCAAAAGACAGCGTATTCCTCGCCCGCCTTGAAGTCATCCACAAAAAGTTTAAAGAATATCATAAGACTGCGTCATGGTTTGAAACAAATCACAACGACGAGACGCTCAACAACCTGAACATCGCTTATTTCTCAATGGAATATGGATTGACTGAGTGTATGCCGCTCTATTCCGGCGGCTTAGGGGTCTTAGCAGGCGACCATTTGAAGTCCACAAGTTACTTAGGTCTGCCTTTCGTTGCAGTCGGACTGCTCTATCAGCACGGGTATTTCCGTCAGACGCTCACGGCAGATGGCTGGCAGATGGCTGATTACCCAACGAATGACTTCTACAATATGCCCATCCAGCCAGCAAAGTGTGCTGATGGCACCCCACTTTTTGTGGAAGTTACGTATCCAGAAGGTAAAGCATTAGCCAAAGTCTGGTGTGCCCAAGTCGGACGCGTCTCTTTATATCTCCTTGACACGAATATCCCCGAAAATCAGAGTGAGGAATTACGGAACATAACAGACTACCTGTACGGGGGTGACGAACGCCTCCGTATCAAACAGGAGATTCTGTTAGGTATCGGTGGATACCGTGCTTTGACTGCACTTGGTATACAACCGACTGTCTGCCACATGAATGAAGGGCATGCGGCGTTCCTCACAATTGAGCGCATCCGACACCTCATGCTGAAGACAGGCATCCGTTTCGAAGAAGCCTGCGAAGCTACGAAATCAGGGAACATCTTCACAACGCACACACCCGTCCCTGCCGGTATTGACTGGTTTCCACCTGAGTTGGTTAATCACTACTTCAGTGGTTCCTATAGGGAACTCGGGGTTTCTGCGGATACTTTCCTGGGTCTGGGCAGAACAAATCCGGCCAATACACACAGCGAATTCAGTCCCGCGCTCCTCGCGCTCCGCCTCTCAGCAACGATCAACGGCGTGAGTCAATTACACGGTCATGTTTCCCGTGAGATGTGGAAGGATCTCTGGCCCGGGATGCCCGTGCATGAAGTCCCTATTAGTGCGATAACAAACGGCATCCATACCCGTTCTTGGGTCTCTGGTGATATGCAGAGTCTCTTTGATAGGTATTTGGGTCCACGCTGGATTGTTGAACTTACAAACCAAGCAGTCTGGACACAGATTTCACAGATCCCGGATCCTGAGTTGTGGCGAACACATGAACGCCGACGCGAACGCCTTATTACATTCGCACGCCAACGACAAGAGCAGAAACACGCCCTCGGAAGTGCCTCAACTTCTTTGCATGGCAAACGTTCTCAGGAAAGCGAGAGGGTCGCAACTAAAATTCTCAATTCAGCGGCATTAACTATCGGATTTGCTCGCCGGTTTGCAACCTATAAGCGTGCGACCTTACTCTTCCAAGATGTTGACCGTCTCGACAAGATTCTCAACCATCCAGAACGCCCTGTACAACTCATTTTTGCGGGCAAGGCACACCCACATGACTATGAGGGGAAATTGCTCATTCAGCGCATCTCCCGTATCGCATCAGAATCACGATTTTATCATAAAATCGTCTTCATTGAGGACTACGACATCTGTGTGGGACGCTATCTCGTTGAAGGAGTTGACATTTGGCTCAACAATCCGCTGCGTCCTAACGAAGCGAGCGGTACAAGCGGTATGAAAGCGGCAGCGAACGGAGCCCTCAATCTCAGTATCGCGGATGGATGGTGGGCAGAGGCAAATCATTTGGGGGGTGGCTGGACCATCGATGCTGGTGACACTTCTGAGGACTCAAAGTCCACCGACAAAGCACACGCCAACGCTATTTATGAGCTTCTTGAAAAAGAGATTGTGCCCCTCTTCTACCAGCGTAACCCTGTTGACGATGTGCCGTACGAATGGGTTGCTCGGATGAAGACTGCGATGCAGAACCTCGCTCCTATTTTCAATACGAAGCGGATGGTAGCGGAGTACGCAGAGCAGTTGTATTTTCCGGCGCATCGCCGCTGGCAGCATCTCAATGAAGCAGGTGGAAAGCGCAGCATCGCCTTAACTCGCTGGAAAACACATATTCAGGATCATTGGGGCGACCTACGGATTGAGGAGAGACCCACCGATGAGACAACTTCTGTGATTCAAAACCCTGAGTTGGGGGTCGGCGAATCTACAACGGTGCAGGCGGTTGTTCATACCGACGTGCTGTTTCCACACGAACTCGCTGTCCAAATTTACCACGGTGTGTTAGACGAAGCAGGCGAAATTCACAATGGAAGTGTCAGCCCAATGGCGTATCAAACCGACCTCGGCGGTGGTGACTATCTCTTTGAAGTGACACTCACCTTGAAACAGACGGGACTACACGGTTACACCGTCCGCGCTTTACCTTATCATGAGGACTTGCAGTCTCCGCACGAACTTGGACTTATCACCTGGGCATAAGAGAGCCATCAGCCATCAGCAAGCGTCGCGAGCGAGGGGAAATTGAGGAAACACCCCAGCAAAACCCCAAGCAAAAACACTCGCGCCTACAGGGAAGCGTTGTTTTCGCGTTGCTCAAAGTCCCTTTTAAGCGTATAATAAGAGTACGCAACTTGAAAGGAAGTGGAAAGCGGATATACAGAAAGGACAGTGAAACCCCTTGAGGGAAATTGAAGAAACACCCAATCAAACCCCACTTGACTGAACCACAAGGGACAATTAAAAGATGGACAGAACAGCAGAAATTGCCCGCGAAACAGCAGAAACCCGTATCCGACTCCGACTTGACCTTGACGGAACTGGAGCGTCCGATATCAACACCGGCGTTGGATTCCTGGACCACATGTTGGAACTTTTTGCCAAACACGGTTTCTTCGATCTAGAAATCCAAGCGGCAGGTGATTTACACGTCGATGCACACCACACGACCGAAGATGTCGGTATCTGTTTAGGGCAAGCCCTCCAAAAAGCAGTGCTGGACAAAGCTGGGATGCAACGTTTCGGCAGTTTCACCGTCCCTATGTACGAATCCCTCGCCAAAGTAGACTTGGATGTTTGCGGACGTCCGTATCTCTACTACGAGACCCCGCTTGTCTCCGGGAAAGTTGGCGATTTTGATATTGAACTCACTGAAGAATTTTTCCATGGGTTTGTGAATCATAGCGGGACAACCTTGCATATCAACGTCCCCTACGGCACAAATCAACACCACATCATTGAAGCCATCTTTAAGGCAGTTGCGAAAGCTTTGCATATTGCGACCCGTCTTGATGAACGTATTACGGGGGTCCTATCTACCAAGGGAAGTTTGTAATGAGGAGAGAACGTTTATGAGTAACGGAAACGTAATTGCAGTTATTCTTGGAGGCGGTCGCGGCGCACGCCTGTTTCCGCTGACACGCGACAGGGCGAAACCGAGCGTCCCGATCGCAGGTAAATTTCGACTCGTGGACATACCGATTAGCAACTGCTTCCATTCCGGCTTGGAACGCATCTATGTCCTGACGCAGTTTAACTCTGTCTCCTTGAATCGGCATATTGCGCAGACCTACCGCTTTGATACATATCGCCGTGGGTTCGTCCAAATCCTCGCAGCACAACAAACGCTGATGGGCGAAGCGTGGTATCAAGGAACAGCGGACGCAGTCAAACACAATCAACCTTATATCCTCAATCCACGTTTCGCAGACGATTACGTCCTGATTCTCGCTGGTGACCATCTCTACCGGATGGATTATCGCAAGATGCTCAGAGTTCACACTGAATCTAACGCCGCTATCACTGTGTCTGTAATTCCGGTAAAAAAAGAGGACACGAGTGGACTTGGCATTCTTCAGGCAGACGCGAACGGACGCATCGTTGATTTCGTCGAAAAACCCCAAACCGAAGAGGAACTCCATCGACTCCGTGTTGAACCCGATGTCTTTACATCTCGAGGGATTGCCCCTCACGGTAGAGAATACATCGCCTCAATGGGGATCTACATCTTTAACAGGGCAGTCCTACAAGACGTGCTTCAAGATGACGCAAACGTTGACTTCGGCAAGGATATTATCCCGAAGAGCATTCAGACGCTTCCAGTTTCTGCTTACTTTTTCGATGGCTATTGGGAGGATATAGGTACCATTCGCTCCTTCTATTCGGCAAATATCGCGCTCACTGACACTTCACCTGCATTCAATTTCTACGATGAGCAGGCACCCGTCTACACCAACCGGCGGCATCTGCCGAGCACCAAAGTCAACAGCAGTAGCGTCCGATCCTCAATTCTCGCTGAAGGCTCTATCATTGATGATTCTGAAATCGATAGAACAATTGTGGGGATCCGAAGTATCATCTCCAATCGCAGTCGGATTTACCAGTCTGTCCTGATGGGAGCAGACTATTACGAGTCCGATGAAATACGGACGGAAAACGCACAGGCAGGCATCCCGAACGTCGGCATTGGGCAAAATTGTCTCATTCAGAATGCAATTATTGACAAAAATGCGCGTATCGGCGATAATTCTGTACTCGTCAACCGAGATGGCGTCGATAATTTGGATGGTGAAGATTATTACATTCGGGATGGAATTGTTATCGTTCCAAAGGATGCAACGATACCTCCTGAAACCGTCGTCTAATCCATAGCCTCGAATTTCATAATCAAGGTTGTTTAACAAGGAGAACTACCGATGTACAAAGTGCTAACATTCCTAACGCTGAGTCTCTTAGTACTCATACATTTCACGGCACCGTCTGTCGTGGCACTCGATACAGACGGGCTTGTCGGCGTGTGGTTGCTGGATGAAGGCAAAGGGGAAGCCGTTAAGGATTCCTCCGGTAACGGGTTGGATGGAAAAATCGCACAAGGTAAGCCGAAATGGGTTAAAGGTAAGTTTGATGGTGCAATGGAATTCGGCGGGTCAGATATGGTAACAGTCGATGATGATGACGCGCTCGATCTGAGCGAATTCACAATTGCCGCATGGATAAATATCCCAAAAGTCTCCGGGGCATGGCAAATCATCGCTTCGAAAGAAAACCGCAATCCGACCGGTAGAAACTACGGGCTTTTCGGTCACATCAACACCGGGGTTATCCATTACTCTTTCACAACAAACTCCGGTTGGAAATCCTTCGATGCTAAAACCGTTGCAACGGATGGTGATTGGCATCACACCGCAGGCACTTATGACGGTTCTGACTTCAAATTCTACCTTGATGGGCAAGTAGATGCCGAAGTATCGCCAGGAACGAAACCCGATAACCACGATAATTTTCTTTTTATCGGTGGATGCGATATCGGTAACTACTGGATGACAGGTGCTATTGACGAGGTAGTGCTTTATGACAGAGCCCTCAGTGAGAAAGAAATCAACGAATTAATCGAAGATGGGATGGTCGTTACGTTAGACGTTCAACCGGGCGGGAAACTGGTGACAACTTGGAGTCAAATTAAAGCGCGAGCGACTCGGTAGTTTCCTGCAACAACGGCGCAGGCGATTCAAGTAGAAGGCACACTAAATATGAAACGCACTCTATCACTCCGCAAGGTAAAATTAAAACATGTCTGAATTGAGACAACAACTCCTCGTGTTGCATTTGCATACGCCTGACTTGAACAGTGGCGTTGTCGCTTGGGCAATGTACGACGGTACGGGTCAAAAACGCTATACCACAGGGGACAGCGAGGCACCCCCCTATAACTCGGTTGTGGAAGCGATGCAAGACGGCTGGCGGGTAATTCAGTTTCCACAACAATTCCCTGCCTACCCCGGCATGGAATATCATACTTCATATCTCAGGTTTGAATACATCCTGGAGAAATTGGAGAAAATCTAATGATTGACAAAAAGCATTTGCTCAACACAGAACAGATGGCGAACTTCGTAGCGGACGGTTACCTCCGCTTCGACGATTTAATTCCCCAAGAATTAAATGAAGCCGCACATGCCGAAATGGAAGAGGGTATTATTGTGCGTGGACGCGGCGGCAGGGTTTTAGACGAAGTCTGGGACGATGAATCTGCGGTTGGTAAAGTCTTCCGACTCCCGGAAGTGAAGGGTATTATCCACAGTCTGGTGGGTGAGAATCCGCTCTACGATCACCATGCCGTTCACATCGTCCGTCCCCAAAACAATATAGGGCAAATTTGGCATGCCGATGCGATTATCGATCTACGGATGCATTTCGACATCCAATTCTTCTATTTCTCGCACGATACGCCGCGCGAAATGGGAGGGACGATGATTTTACCGGGAAGCCATTACCGTCGCGTCTGTGAGACGGACATTGCGCGTTATCAAAACTTCCTTGGACAAATGCCCATCGTTTGTAATGCTGGCACTCTGATTGTGGTACATCACGGGATGTGGCATTGCGCGCAACCGAACCTGACGGATCAGACGCGCTATATGTTCAAACTCCGCCTCAACCCAACGGTACGTCAGTGTCAACTCTGGAACACAGACGATATTGAAACACCGGGAATCCATGGGGCTTTAGGCAGAAACCATAGATGGTACGGGAACGATGTCCGGCTTGAGATCGTCAACCGTATCAAGCAATGGCGCTTCCTCACCGGCGACGACTCGTTTGATATCGGCTACTGGCTCTCTCGACTCGAAAACATGCCAGAGAATACCGAAGAAGCAGCGTAGTTTCTAACTATAGTAAAGTTTAGAATTAACGTGAGCTTGATAATTAAACGTA
>JAAXHD010000227.1:0-1107 GCA_012271015.1 Candidatus Poribacteria bacterium
AGGAGGCTTAACGCCTTTGGGCCACGCCTCTCTACGCGGTGCCCGCCAGTGATTCCCCACGGTATTTGGGTCCACACCCCACCATGGTTTACCGGATTCGCCATGTCTAACTCCTGATGCATTTAGGTTGTCTACTCGGTAAAGTCCTCTTTCGTCCTGATGGCGATAGGCTCTTTTCACATACTCAGGGTCGTGATCCATATAGACAGGATTCCATACTCTTTTGCTGCTTTTGCTATAAAACAGAAGTGTGTCGTGAACCTTGCCGTATTGCTTACCGTCGTTATGTGCCTTAGTGCGTTGCCAGATAATCTCGTTCCTGAAATTCTCCACCCCAAAGATAGCGTCCATTACACCTTTGAGATAATGGCTTGCCGTTGGGTCGCAATGCAGATAGATACTCGCCTTTTGCGTCAAGAGTCGGTGCATCTCAGCGAGTCGCGGTCCCATAAACGCCAGATACGCGCGCATCGCGCCGCTGCTACCCGACACAGCACATCGGAGGATTAGGTCATACCCCTTCAGGCATTCGTCGAGAGCCTTGTAAGTATCACTGGCATAAGCGCGGTGTTCAATATCAACACGAGCGTCCTGTGCCGCCGTATCCCACGTCCAGGTATCCGTAAACGCCTTCTTCTGTGCGAGCGAATCCCCGATGAACGAATTATAATCGCGTCCACTATTGAACGGCGGATCCGTACAGATCAGATCCACCCGTCCCTCATCCATCTCCCGCAAAATCTCTAAGTTATCACCAAAATAAAGTTTGTTCATTTTTTCTTTACACGGTGGGAGGGGTTTCCAACCCCGACTGCTACAAGCATGTAGGAACATCATCTGCAGAGGAAATCATCCTATACATAAGTCTTAATATTGAATTCACGATAACACATAGTGTGCACAAAGTCAAGCGAAAGTCCAAATTCAAACAAGGGCATTCAGTTCTCCATATTTTCGTTCGTTTTTTCAAGTGTCCTCTTCTGTAGGAGCGAGTACTAACTCGCGACCCCGCCGCTTAAAACTAAATCTTCCTGCAAATTCAAAAAAATAAACTTGACAAGGTGTTTTTTGTCGGTAATAATTGACGCAAGTTGACACCTATTTATA
>JAAXHD010000227.1:1144-13186 GCA_012271015.1 Candidatus Poribacteria bacterium
TCGCTCCTACAAGAAGACATTGCTGCCGAACTACCCGATTAAATTGTTAAACCTCATCTGGGGTGTGGAAAATGCCTAAGACCTCTCGTTGGAACATTCAGAATTTGTTAAGTTGGATTAAACTGAAAAACGGGTGTATCAGCGATACATTCTGTTCTTAAGCCATCCTTTATGTCCAAACGCACACTCCTCACAACCGTCATCATTCCCATACTGCTCATCTCTGGACTTATCGTCTTCCTCATCAACAACCGGCAGGGACCCTCAGCCGAACTTGTCCTGACATCGCAACAGGTTCACTTCGGAACACTCCCAGAATGGGAAGGACCTATAACACGATCCGTAACAGCACGAAATATAGGCAGGTCTCCACTCCGCATCCAAAGCATTCACACAGGGTGCAGTTATGCCGAAATCACAGGACCAGAGGTACTCCAGCCCGATACAGATGGCACGTTCCAGATAGTCATCAACCCAGAAACGCTGCCAGATCACGAGACCTCGGCAACCGCCACCATCTTCACAGACAGCCCCAAGACCCCGATTGTTCACCTGACGATTATCGCCGCGGCAAAACGATTTGCAACGCTCACTCCCAACATTTGCGAGTTCGGGAACATCGAACCCGAAACGCTGCATCAAAAGACTATCAAACTCACTGTGAATGCCCCACTCAACACCTCGGACATCCGCCTTCTACCGTCGGGACATGAGTCGCTTGCCTGGGAGATAACACCCAATCCGCGGACAGATACCTCTCTCATTACAGTCCAACTCGGTCCCCTGAAAGACAGCGGCACCTTCTCATCACTCCTAACTGTCCACTTCCCAAACCAACGAACACTGACCCTCCCCGCCACCGCCACAGTCGTCGCACAGGTGAATGCTGGCCACTGACCGCCCTCTATTCTTGTTGAGCGAGGGCCCCGTGCCTCGCCCGCTGATCCTCGATGGCTGACCACTGACTGCTGACCGCTGATTGCTATTCTACTGACAACGAATAAACACTTGACAAAACGCCCCAAATTGTCGTATCATTAATACAAGAACACGCAAAAAAGCAGAAGAACCCCTTCATGGAAAACCGCTACTTCGATTTCAAGGATATTTTCCAAGTGATCCGCTACGGATTCAGTGGGCGAAAGATCGCAGTTCATCTCATCGGGCTCGTGCTCGCGTATCTAATTTACGAAACTTTGGTGTATCTCAGTCTCGTCGTTGTAGGGGGTAGTGCCGCGCAGGACTTTTGGAACAAGTATGCACTCTTACCCCTACCTCCGTTCGCTGATGCCGGACTTACACAGACAACTGAAATCGCAATGTGGATAGGGATGGTTAGCTTCGCGTGCATCTTCTTCTTAGCAAGCACCGTGGCTTCCAAAATCACCATCGAACAGCTCCGTGGGGATTTCTTCTTTTCGGTCGGGGATGCCTTAACTTTCCTCAGGGGACATTGGAAATCCGTTTTAGGCGCGTTCATCGGTTTACTTCTCATCCAGATATTTCTCGCGATTGTCCCCCTCAGCATCGCAGGAATTGCGAAGTTACCGGCGGTGGGAAAACCGTTCTTCATGCTCACCTCACTGTTCATGCCGATCGGATTTTTCTTCGGTCTCCTGATGGCGTTGATAGCGATCGTTTTCAGTGCTAGTCTGCTCTTTGTGCCAGCCGTTGCCGCTACGACAGGTGCCGATGCCTTTGAAATAATTTATCAGCAGTTCGCAATGGTTTGGAACAAATCTTGGCTGTTAGTGTGTTATGAGGCGGTGTTGCTCCTTATCAAATTTATTTTCGTACCCATTTGGGCTTTCTTTTGTCTTGCAGGCTTTTCGGTCGTGATGCTTCCGACGCGCCTCTTCCACACCGAAGCGATGCAGCACTGTATGGACTACGCAAACTTATGGCTCGGTGGGGCTGTTGAGAAGATAGGAGCACTGCCCTATATTAATAGTCTCGGAGTCTTCAACACCGGTACAAGTGATCCAATGCCGACACTGACAGGAATAGCGGCGGTTACGACCCCAGTGATTGCTATCTTTCTGACGATAACCCTCCTCATGGGGGCAGGGTTAGTAATTGCATATCTGTTTTCAATAGCCTCTGCCGGAAACACGGTAATTTATACGATAGTGCGAAAGAAACTTGACGGACAGAATTTGTTAGTACCCTTTGAATCGCAATTAACTGAAACGAACGAGGCATAAACGCCGAGTCGATCGTGATTTAGAAATATACCACCTTTCACAACGTGAAAGGTGCCCAGGAGCAAATGATTTTCCGCCTCGCCAACTATAGTATGTATAGGTGATTATAGACTTCCCCTGACATGTATGAACGAAGCATAAATGCCGAGTCGATCGTGATTTAGAAATATACCGCCTTTCACAACGTGAAAGGTGCCCAGGAGCAATAGTTAAAAAAATGTTCCAGAAAATGATAACCAAAGTCTTCGGTAGCAAAGAGGATCGTGATGTCAAAAAATTCCGCGACATCGTCGAAGCCGTCAACCAGCGCGAACCTGAAGTCAAAAAACTCACCGACGCACAACTGCAATCCAAAACACCAGAATTTCGCCGACAACTGGATGCCGGGGCATCGCTTGATGACATCTTACCAGATGCCTTCGCTGTCGTCCGTGAAGCCGCGGTGCGAACCTTAAAACAGCGACATTATGATGTCCAAATTATGGGAGGTATCGCGCTCCACCAAGGCACTATCGCAGAGATGCGCACAGGTGAAGGTAAAACGCTCACCTCGACCCTTGCTGTCTATTTAAATGCATTGACTGGAAAAGGCGTGCATCTCGCCACGGTCAATGATTATCTCGCACGCCGGGATGCCGAATGGATGGGCAGGATCTACAACTTCCTCGGACTCTCCGTTGGATTGACGCTCAGCCTAATGCCGAAGGAACAGAAAAGGCTCGGATACAAATCAGACATCACTTACGGCGTTCACAGCGAATTTGGATTTGATTACCTCTGGGACAACAAAGCACTCTCGATTGAAGATAAAGTACAGCGCGGACATGTCTACGCTATCCTTGACGAAGTTGACAGCATCCTCATTGATGAATCTCGTACCCCGCTCATCATCTCAGAACCCTCCGGTAAACCGCCAGAACTTTATAGGCAAATTAACAGCGTCGTCGCACAACTCCGGGAAGGCGAACACTTCCAAATCGATCAAGAAGGAAAATCGCGAGGCAGTGTAACCCTTACCGATGAAGGCGTTGAAGAAGTCGAACGCCGCCTCGGCGTAGGGAATCTCTACGAACACACGAACATCGCTATGGTGCATCACGTCAATCAAGCACTCACTGCGCATCAGCTCTACAAACGCGATGTCGATTATCTCGTCGAAAATGGCGAAGTCCTCCTCGTTGACGAATTCACAGGACGAAAACAGATCGGGAGACGGCTCAGCGAAGGACTCCATCAAGCGATTGAAGCGAAGGAACGCGTTAAAGTCGTCGAGGAAAGCGAAACCGGTGCCAAAATTACTTATCAAAACTACTTCCGCATGTACAATAAACTCGCAGGTATGACCGGTACCGCCGCAACAGAAGCGAACGAATTCGCGCACATCTACGGATTAGAGGTCTCTGTCATTCCCACCAACGAACCTATGATCCGAGTTGACCATGCCGACCAAATTTACAGTACCGAGAACGCAAAATACAACGCCGTCTTACAAGATATCATCGAGCAGACCGAGATGGGGCGTCCAGTCCTTGTCGGCACTGTTTCGATTGAAAATTCCGAGAAATTGAGCAAAATGCTCACGACCAAACACCGGAAAATCCGACATCAGGTTCTCAACGCTAAGGAACACACACGCGAAGCCGACATCATCGCACAGGCTGGTGTTCCCGGGGCTGTAACAATCGCAACGAATATGGCAGGTAGAGGTGTAGACATTCTGCTTGGCGGTAACCCCGAAGGTATGGCAATCGAAGCACTACGGAAACAGAAAGCCAAGACAGAGGCATTATCTCCAGAGTCCGAAGAATACCAAGCCGCACTCGCAGAAGCAGAAGCCATTTGCGACGAACAAAAAGAAAAGGTATTAGCCGCTGGCGGTCTCCATATCATCGGCACAGAACGCCACGAGTCCCGACGTATTGATAACCAGCTCCGTGGACGATCCGGTAGACAGGGAGATCCAGGCTCATCTCGATTCTATCTTTCCCTTGAAGACGAATTGATGCGAAAATTCGGTTCTGAACGCTTACAAGGGTTGATGACGCGCGTCGGAATGGATGATGATGTTCCTTTAGAGCATCCGTGGGTTACGAAATCCATCGAGAAAGCTCAGACGCGTGTTGAACAGATGTATTTCGAGATCCGAAAAAATCTCCTGAAATTCGATGATGTTATGGATACACAGCGCGATACCATCTACACCTTGCGGGACACCGTCTTGGCTTCCGCTACAGATGTCGCCGAATTACCCGAACACGAAGGCACAGCCGAGGATGGCGGACTCGCCGCACTCGCTGAAAAGGATGCTAAAGTGCCTACCTCCCTCAAAACCACGATTTGGGGGATGATTGAGAGGGTCGTCAGGGATGGAATCGAGGACAATATGGGGGAAAAGGCGGGAAGTCCGCTTGAAACCCCCGATAGGTTCCAACAGTGGTTGACGACTACATTCCCAATTGAGCCAACCTGGAAGGTGCCTTTGGCACAAGCGAGTCCAGAAGACGTTCAAGAACAGACGCTGGAGGTGTTACGCGCCGCTTATGAAGAACGCGAAGCCGAAATGGGCCCAGAGATGATGCGCGTCCTTGAACGCTTACTCCTTTTGGATAGGATTGATGATCACTGGAAAGAACACCTCCATAACATTGACTATATTGAGGAAGGTATTCGGTTCGGCGCAGGATACGGCGGCAAAGACCCGATCGTTGTTTTCAAAAATGAGGCACTCACTGTCTTTGAAAGTATGTATCAACAGATTGAAGAGCAGGTCAGTGAATTCATCTTCAAATCTCGCGTCAATACTGAAGCACCGCGCCGGGTCCCCAGTCGACGGACAGGTAGACAGCGTAGACCACAGCCGAGGGCACCCCAAGGCAGCGGAGCAACCGCAACCAGTGATGATGCCGAATTCGCTTCACAGCAGGCAATGGGGAACATGCGGAAGGTCGGTAGAAACGCACCCTGTCCTTGTGGAAGCGGCAAGAAATATAAGAGATGCCACGGTAGTTAAGACTTCACACCGTGCTAAACATCACACCGAACCTGTAGCCTGTAACACCGGCGTAGGGTTTTTGCTTGGGGTTTTTGATAGGGCGTTTCTTCAATTTCCTCAATTTCTTCAGATCTACGCAGAGGATCGTTAGTCATTCAACCTACCTCACCGAACCGCAAGGTAAAATTAAAAATATGAACTCAGAAAACGCATATACACTCTCGAAAACGCTACTTGACATCCTCGCGTGTCCAGCGTGTAAAGGTGAGATACAACACGATGAAGCGGCACAAAAATTGGTGTGCGTTGGTGAGTGTCGGCGTCGCTACCCGATCCGTGAAGGCATCCCTGTGATGCTCATTGATGAGGCGGAAATGCCGGGTGAGTAACTTTGATAATCAAGGTGCCCCATAGTCTGGCGTGAAACGAAGTGGAACGATGACCAGGGTCCCATAATTTAAAAAATGAAGATTTTATTTTTAAGCCTACGGTGTCCGTATCCACCGCATCGGGGCGATCGGATCCGGTCTTATAATTTTATTAAGCAGCTTTCGAAACAACATGCCGTAACCCTCGTTTACTTTGCTGAATCTGAAAGCGATATTGAATCCGCGAAGCATTTGGAACCTTTTTGTGAGCGCGTCGAGTGGGTCCGTTTCCATCGTTCCTTTGCCCTCATGAATACAGGGATCCACTGCTTATCGCGTCGTCCGCTTCAACTGCATTACTGGTACGCGCCCCAGATGCAACGGAAGATTAACCAACTCCTTGAACAGGTGGACTTCGAGCTGATTCACGCACAACTATTTCGGATGGGACAATACGTAACGAACGTCCAAGGTCCCATCAAAGTCTTAGATTTGTGCGATTCGTTGGCACTGAATCTCAGCAGACGCGCTGAACTTGAAAGCAATCCTTGGCTTGCGAAAATTAAATTAGATTGCACTCCAAAGCGTTTTTTGGTAAAATTGGAGGAAAAGCGGGTACGGCGTTACGAAGTCAACATTATGAAGGCTTTCGACTGCGGCACCGTTGTCGCGCGTTTTGATCGGGACTATCTCTTGAAGCAGGACAATAGTTTGAATCTGTCAATAGTTCCGATGGGCGTTGACCTCGGGTACTTTCAACCGAACCCGACGACACAACCTGCACCGCTGATGCTGTTTACCGGAACGATGAACTACTTTCCGAATTCAGATGCCGCAATCTATTTTTGTAATGAGATTTTTCCACGTATCCGAGAAAGCCATCCGAGCGCGCAATTTTATATAGTAGGCAACCATCCATCGGATCAGGTAAAGCGGCTTGAAACACAGGAAGGTGTGGTTGTCACCGGTTATGTCCCGGATGTCCGTCCCTATTTTGAAAAGGCGTCTGTTTTTGTTGCCCCTTTACGTGCCGGGTCGGGCATACAAACTAAAAATCTGGAGGCAATGGCAATGGGTGTCCCCGTTGTCACTACCTCTGTTGGCGCAATGGGGTTGGAGGCAGACAACGGTAAAGAGTTACTCGTTGCCGATACACCTGCTGGCTTTGCAAAACAGGTCGTTCACTTACTCAACGATGAGCATTCGAGAGAAACCCTCGCGCAAATCGCCAGAACGCGTGTCGAAACTAATTATAGTTGGGAGGCTATCGGAGAACGTCTAAAGCATGTCTATGCACAGGCAGGACATACACCGAAATTTGAATTTTAATTTTACCTTGCAACGCCTTGCGAATAATTAAAAAATTTGAGGAGGGAATATGGATAGACCCAAAATAAAGTGGAGTTTTACAATTGTTGTTGATATACTTCTCGTTAATCTCGCGTTTCTATGCGCTTACCTAACCAGTAGGCAGTTCGGTTTCGATTTTTTAGAACAACCCGCACCACTTTTCGCTATACTGCAGAGCATAGACACATCCCCCTTCCAACCACAGTATGTTATTGGGTTCGGTACCGCCGCTATTGTCACCATAGTTCGTATAGGTCTGTTGTTAGTTTTCAATCTGTACAAACCTATATGGCAATATGCCGCCGCTAAGGAATTCCGAGCGTTGGCAACCGCGATTATATTCGCAACTGTGGGACTCATCGGGCTTTCCATGCTATTGAAGGTTGCTTGGGTTCTTTTCTTAATTGATGGATTTTATAACTTCGCACTCATCGGATTTACCAAATTCTCTGTGCAAATTCTCCAGCAAGATAAACGGTCAGGACGTAGAAAACATCAGAGGAACGTAGGGGCAATAGTACAGAATTCTAAACCGCTGTTACCTATACAAAAATTATCAACAAAAGTCCTTATCGTTGGGGCAGGCGAAACCGGTATCGGTGTACTCCGTGCCCTGAGAAACCACCCTGAAAAAGGGTATGTGCCCGTCGGCTTTATTGACGATGCCCTACACAAAGTGGACAGAAGCGTTGCAGGGCTTGAAGTCTTAGGTACGACCCGCGACCTAACCTATATTGCACGCAAGCGCGAAATTGATGAGGTTGTCATTGCTATCCCTTCAGCACCAGGCGGTAAAATTCGTGATATTATCCGACAGTGCGAATACCGAGGATGTCAGTTTAAAATCGTCCCGAACATTCATGCCATTCTTGAAGGACGCGCCAGTGTCAGTCATATCCGAGAAGTCCGATTTGAAGATCTCTTGAATCGGTCTACCTCGCAAATGGACCTTGCTGAGGTCTCTAAATATCTCGCCGGTAAACGCGTGATGGTGACTGGAGCCGGTGGTTCAATCGGTTCTGAACTCTGTCGGCAAGTCGCGAAACTGGACCCAGAACTCCTCATCCTCTTCGGGCGCGGTGAAAACAGTCTCTACCACACAGATATAGAACTTCGGGAATCCGAACCCCAACTCAATCGTGCTTTAGTTATCGGCGACATTCGAGATAATGCTAAAGTTTCACAAGTTACACGCAAGTATCGCCCCGATATTATTTTCCACGCTGCTGCACACAAGCATGTTAAATTCATGGAGAACCATCCCGATGAAGCCGTCAAAAACAACATACTTGGCACCCAAAACCTCATCAATGCCGCAATCAAACATGAGGTAGAGGCTTTCATACTCGTCTCATCGGATAAAGCCGTAAACCCAACGAGCGTTTACGGGGCATCTAAACGTGTAACAGAGAAATTGGTTCAGTGCAAAGCAAAGCAGAACAGCACCCGGTTTATCGCAGTCCGCTTTGGGAACGTTATCGGAAGTCGAGCAAGTGTAATCCCCAATTTCAAGCGGCAGATCGCCAAAGGTGGTCCCGTTACCGTCACACATCGCGAAGCGACACGCTACTTCATGACGATTCCAGAAGCTGTGCAACTCCTCATCCAAGCAGGGACTATGGGAAATGATGGCGAAATTCTAATGTTAGACATGGGAGAACCGATTAAAATTCTTGACCTCGCTCAAGACCTTATCCGCCTTTCTGGACTCGAAGTCGATAGGGACATCAAGATTGAATTTACAGGGTTGGAACCGGGCGAGAAGTTGTACGAGGAACTCCTGACCCCTCAAGAGGGTGTTACAGCAACAAAACACCAGCGTATTTTCGTTGCACAGTTGGAGCAGATAGGGGAACGCCAGCTCCTCTCCCAGATAGAGGAACTCTCACAACTCGCAGACGCTCTGGATTTGGAAGGTATTGTTTCTAAATTCCAGGAGTTGGTCCCAACATACCAACCGAACCGCGCCTTCCTGACGGAACTTGATGAAGATAGCGAGTCTGAAATTATCCAGTTTTCTACCGAAACCGAAACTGCCAAAGCCAACCGCCGTTAGCCCTATTGTAGGAGCGAGCTGTGCTCGCGAGCGTCGCATGCCTCATACCAAGCGTTTAACCACAGGAATTCAAGATGATATGGAGTCCAAACGCGACTGGACAAAACGGACGTTCGATCTCCTGTTCGCAACGCTTGGACTCGTGCTGTTGTCTCCCCTTTTTTTCCTTGGGATCTTGCTCGCAAAATTGCAATCAAAAGGACCCACGTTTTACAAAGCAAAACGGGTCGGCAGAGGCGAAGTCATCTTTGAAATGTACAAATTCAGGACTATGGTAGTCAATGCGGATACACTCGGCGGTAGTTTGACAACCTATAGGGATCAGCGGATTACATCTATTGGTAGGTTTTTGAGATGGACAAAGTTGGACGAGCTCCCAAACTTAATTAACGTAATTAAAGGTGAAATGAGTCTCATTGGACCGCGTCCGGAGGCACCCGATTACGTCAAGCACTACACGCAAACGCAGAAACAGGTCCTACAAGTAAAGCCCGGGATGACCGGTCCATCGCAACTCGCAAACCGCGATGAAGAGGAGAAACTCAAAGGACATCTCGATGCCGAGCATTACTACATCACAGAATTAATGCCAGAGAAACTCGCATTGGATCTCCACTATGTTGCGACACAGAGCATCGCCACCGATATAGGATGGTTGCTAAAAACCTTTTGGGTCGTCATCTTCGCACCACACCGCTCTAAATAAGGAATGGCTATCAGCAGTCAGCAGTCAGCAGAAAGAGATTCTTGTGGCAGGTGAAAACGATAGCAACCGCCACAGCAATCTACTGATAGCCGATAGCCGACAGCCATTAAAAAAAAATGAGAAAGAGACGTGTTTATATTATTTTAGGAACTATCATCGTGCTGTTCTTCTTGCTGTTGATTTTACGTTCAATAGGCGGCAACGTATCAATCGGACAGAAGGTCGCAGTGGTAGACATTACGGGTGTTATCTCGCGTTCAGATGCTACGATTAAGCTGATTCACACCTACCGCGATGATCCGAATATCAAAGCAATTGTAATTAGAATCGACTCTCCTGGCGGTAGTGTCGCCCCGGTGCAAGAGATTTACAGCGAGTTGAAGAAGATAGAGAAGCCGATAGTCGCCTCAATGGGAGGCAGTGCGGCATCTGGTGGTTACTATGTCGCGTGCGCCGCCGATACAATCTTCGCAAACCCCGGCACTTTGACGGGTAGCATCGGTGTTATTATGCAATTCACACAACTCAAAGGCTTGTATGACAAAGTCGGCTTAGGGCATCAGGTCATTAAAAGCGGCGACTTTAAAGATACAGGTTCACCCTTCCGTGAGTTGACAGAACAGGAACGGGCGGTTCTCCAATCCACCGTGGACGATGTTTACAATCAATTTGTGGATACAATCTTCGAGGCACGCGGGCATCTCTTAACGCGTGCCGAAATTGCTGAACTTGCTGATGGACGAATTTACTCTGGAAAGCAAGCACTGGATTCAAAACTACTGGACCAACTCGGCAATCTCCCAGATGCGATCAAAACCGCTGCGGAGTTAGCAGGTATTGAAGGCAAGCCCAAGGTCGTGCGTAAGGAGAAAAAGACATCACTGCTCGAACAACTCGTCGGCGTTAGGCAGATGCCTCCTTTGGATGAGATGTTCAGTCCGCCCGGTGTCACCTTTCGTTATGAAATGGACCTTGGCAAATAGCCGTCGGAAGAGTCGCTATCGGCAGTCAGTGGTCAGCCATCAGCAAAAGGGTGTTACTTCACCAGAAAAACTCTTTGCTGAAAACCGAAGGCTAGAGGCTTTTTTGGGCAGGTATCAAGAACATTTCCGCCACAAGAAACACGACTGAAGGAAACCGAAGCGCAGTGCCCTGATGGCTAATGGAAACCCCTCTGCTGACTGCTTCTTAACTGACTGCCGACTGCCAATCAAAATGAATGACGCGTATCAAGTTAACCAACACTGGGAAAAACTTGCGAGTCGAATTGTCAAGCCCCAACAGGTTGTACTTGTGATAGGGTCAACCGATGTTGGAAAAACGACCTTCTGCCGTTTTTTGGCTGATTCTGCCATTGGTCAGGGATTGAAGACCGCTTTTGTGGATGCAGATGTCGGACAATCTCAAATCGGGCCCCCCACGACAATCGGTATGAAGTCTCTTGCCCCAGAAAGTTCCCCTATCCAGTTCAACGGCATCGCCGACCAACTATATTTTGTTGGAGATCTGTCGCCACGTGGGCACTATCTTGAAGTGCTAACAGGAACACGGTTGATGGTGGATCGCGCGCGTGAAACCGCGGCTGATTTCATTATCATTGATACGACCGGTTACATTCACGACGCACCCGCTGTTACTCTTAAACAGCAGAAGATTGAACTCATCAGACCGAACCACGTGGTATGCATGGGTCGTTCCAGCGAATTGGGACAGATAACCGCATGTTACAGCCAGCAGGACTGGCTCAATATTCATTACCTTCTTCCACACCGGAATGTTCGCTCCAAAAGTACCAAGGCGCGCAGTCGATACCGAAAATCCCAATTTGATGATTATTTTGGCGTAGCTTGCGAGCCAAAACTTGCTGTCGAAAGTGGCGTAGCTTGCGAGCCAAAACTTGCTGTCGAAAGTGGTGAGACTGGCGAGTCTTCAGAACCTGTTCTACAAAAGTCCGAAAATAACATCCAATATCTACCGTTTGAACAGATTCGCGGTGGGCGCACCCCTTTCTTTATCGGACGCATCGCAAATGAGAAGGAATTAGAAATCCTCTCTCGGCTCGCTGAGACAGAAGTTTACCACGCTGAATGGGGACATCGCACTCTGTGTCTCATTGCGTCAAAATCACTTTCCAAAACAGTTATCACCCGCATCAAAGACTATTTAAGTTTAACGCATATCACAGCAGAGGTCCACGCTTATTTTGAACGCCGTTTGGTCGGATTAATCGACGCTGCCGGTAATACCTATGCCATCGGGATCATTGAAGCCGTCGATTTCCAAAGGCGAGAATTCAGTATCCGTTGTCCAGTTTCAAAGGCGAGCGATACCGCGAAGAAGGCATGTGCCATCCAATTTGGTAATTA
>JAAXHD010000337.1 GCA_012271015.1 Candidatus Poribacteria bacterium
ACAAGATGCCTTGCAAGAGATCACAACAGAGTTGACAGAACGCGAACGCGAACGCTTAGCGATTGAGCACAAGTTGACAAGTAACGAAGGAAATCTCAATCGCATCAAAGAAAACAAGGCAGCGTTAGCGGCTGAACTCAGCACGGCCAGTGATACTCGCGATGAAGTCCAATACGCCGAAACACAATTGAAGGCAGCCCTCGTTCAAATCGAAACAGAGAAAAATCAGGTAGAGATAGACTTTAGCGAGAATCAAGATGCGCTCCGTAAGATCGAAGCCGAAATCCGAGACTTACAAAATACCTTAGGTGCCAACGTCTCCCGATTCAAATCATTACAAGAATTGCAATCTGCTTATGAAGGATACTATACCGGTGTTCGAGCGATCATGCAGGCGAAAACCCACTACTCCGATCAGTTTCAAGGTGTGTGTGGTGTCGTTGCCGAACTGCTTACAACGGATACTCAGTATGAAGTCGCAATAGAGGTGGCTCTCGGGAGTGCCATCCAGAATGTCATCACTGAAACTGCCGAAGATGCCCAAAAGGGTATCGCTTTCCTTAAACAGCGTCGCGCCGGTAGGGTTACGTTCCTCCCACTGGATATCTTACGCGGACGTAGGTTTAATGATGATAAGCTGCTAAACCAGCCCGGTGTCATCGGAATCGCTGAGGAATTGATCGATTATGACGCCAAATACGAGATTGCGATGCAACATCTGCTGGGCAACACGCTCGTTATTGAAGATTTGGACTCGGCAATCGCACTGACCCGTCAGTTCCGTCTCAGTGCCCGTCTCGTCACGTTAGACGGCGAAGTCATTAATACATCCGGTGCCATCACTGGCGGTCACACAAGCCAGCGGCAGAGCGGACTCCTCAGTCGTTCACGCGAACTGGAGACGCTTGAGGACGAGATCGGGAAGCTGACACAAAGCTCCAATAAGAAGGATGAGAAACGCAAGGCGTACGCTGCAGCAATCGCGAATCTGCAAAAGACGCGACAGACACTCACTGCGCAGTGGCAGGATAAACGGGTTGAAAAAGCGTCATTGACGAAAGACTTAGAGCAGGCAAACCTACAAGTCACTCGGCTCGAACATCAACTCGCTGCACTTGAGGTCGAAAACCGCGAGTTGGACACCGCAGTAGCGGCATCGCGCGAAGAACAACAGGCCCTTGAAACTGAAATCCAAGCGTTGACGCAAAAGAGTAGTCGTACCCAGCGATGGATTGAACGCATGTCCGAGCAGATTGAAAGCGAAAATCGGAAACATGCTGAGGTCGCGAGCACCTGTCAGGAGATGGAAGTCTTCTTGGCAGGACAGCGTCAGAAACTGGAAGGTTTAGCCTCCGAACTCCAAACCCTCAAAGAGACACAACAGCGAACAGCGAAGGATATCACTGAACAACAAGAAATTATTAACACAGATGAACAGCAAAAAAGTGACCTCGTGGAGCAGGTAGCCGTCGCGCAACGCGAGTTCCTCCGTTTAGAAGGGGACCGCGCCGAAGCGGAGTCACACGTTGACGAATTGACCGAAGAACGTGAGAGACTCCTTCAGGAGGTAGAGGTTCTCCAAAAGGAGATGCGCGCAACCCGTAGAAACTTTGAGAAACAGAACCGTGCACGCCATAAACTCGAAGTCGCCACAACGCAACTCGAGATGCGTATAAAATCGGTCTCAACCCGCATCCACGATAAATACGAGGTTTCAATCGATGAGTTGCCACCGATAATGGATACCGAACAAGCGATGGACGAGATTGATCTGTTGGATAGCATTGAAAAGTTGAAAGCGGAAATCTCTGGAATGGGAGCAGTAAATCTCAAAGCGATTGAGATTTACGAGGAACGTAAGAAACGCCACGATCTCCTTATTTCCCAGCGTGCTGATGTCGAGCAGTCGCTCCAATCCACCTATCAGGTGATCCAGAAAATTAACCAGACATCAAAAGAACTGTTCCTTGAGACGTTTGAACAAGTACAGACGAACTTTCAAGAGGTCTTTACAGAACTCTTCGGCGGCGGCGAAACCGAACTCCTCTTGACGGATCCGTCCAATGTGCTTGATTCAGGCATTGATATTATTGCCCGTCCTCCCGGCAAACGGCCACAGAGTATCACGCAACTTTCCGGTGGAGAACGTTCGTTGGTGGCGATTGGACTCCTGTTCGCTGTCTTCAAGATCAAACCGAGTCCTTTCTGTGTGCTCGATGAAGTTGATGCCGCACTCGACGAAGCAAACATCCTCCGCTTTACCAATCTTATCCGCGCCTACGCTGAGAATACGCAGTTCGTCATCATCACACACAACCGTCGCACGATGGAAATCGCTGATGTGATGTACGGCGTGACGATGGAACAGGCGGGTATCTCGAAAATCGTCTCCGCTAAGTTTGGGGGATAGGGAAAGCGAAACCCAACAAACCCACCGCTTTCAAAGAAAAATATCGTTGGGTTTCACTCAGGCTTTGGAACATTCAAGTATCCCCTGCACTTTGAAATTGATTGTCTATGTCCGATTCTTCAGAGACACCCGTTCAACCCAACCTACAGTGGGCTAAATATGGACAAGCTGAATCGAGCTTCACTCACAATTCTGCCACTTTCTGAACGCCAGCACAAAATGACGGTCGCAGATGTCTACCCGTTAGATGTGGAAATCCCGCGCTACGAAAATCCGCATCTCTCCGCCGTTGCAGATCGTATTGTTGAGGCGCATCATCGTAGGAAACAGGTGATCTGGATGATGGGCGCGCACGTCATGCGGCGCGGCAATTCCCGTTTTATTATTGATTTGATGGAACGCGGCATCATCACGCATGTCGCTACGAATGGGGCGTGTGCTATTCACGATTTTGAACTCGCACACATCGGTGCCACGCTTGAAGATGTGGAGGACTACATTTGGGATGGGAAGTTCGGCAATTGGGAGGAAACCGGACGCTACCTGAACGAAGCGATTCTTCGCGGTTACCGAGACAGGATCGGTTTTGGGGAAGCCGTAGGGAGGCTCATCCAAGAAGACGAAATGGGTATTCCCTTTCCACATCAAGATGTGAGTATGTTTGCCGCAGCGTATCGGTTAGGTATACCCTTCACTGTTCACAAAGGTATCGGATACGACATCATCGACCAACATCCCTCCGCCGATTATGCCGCGATCGGATGGACAACGGGTGAGGATTTTCTCCGTTTTGCCAACAGTGTCTCTCAATTAGAAGACGGTGTTTTCCTGAATTTAGGGTCTGCTGTTATGGGACCTGAAGTCTACCTCAAAAGCCTCTCAATGGCTCGCAACATTGCAACGCAGCACGGTAAGGAGATTCGACACTTCACGACTGCAAACTTCGACTTAATCGATTTCCCCGATTTCCAAGACGAAGGGAAACCCACCGATGCACACTACTACCATCGCCCCAAGAAAACAATTCTCATCCGTACAGTGAAAGACGGTGGTGAAGGCTACCATATCTCCGGCGATTTTTCGATCACTGTCCCACAACTCTACCGTTTGATAATCGCAGGGCTCGCCACGTAATAATCAGCTAACCGACAGACGCTATTTCTAAATTGCCCCGCCAATGTTTCTGTAACATCCGCTTCAACAACTGATGCCCAGGTGCGTTCAGCACTGGATCGGCTTTGATGAGCGACTCCGCCTCTTTTTTCGCCGCCTCCAAAAGTGTAGCATCGTGAATGATGTTCGCAATCTTGAAATTTGGGATGCCCGATTGGCGCGTACCGAAAAATTCGCCCGGACCTCGGATGTTCAAGTCTGCTTCGGCAATCCGAAAACCGTTGTTTGTCCGAATCATCGCTTGAATGCGTTGAAAAGAGTCGTCTCCTCTGGGTGAAGCGACAAGGTAACACGCCGATTGATGCTCACCCCGTCCGACACGTCCACGCAATTGATGCAATTGGGATAACCCAAACCGTTCCGCGTTCTCAATCACCATCAGCGTAGCGTTCGGAACATCAATACCGACCTCAATCACTGTCGTTGAAACCAGAACATCAATATGCCGATCCTTGAAGTTCATCATGACTTCCTGTTTCTCAATAGATTTCATTTGTCCATGCAGAAGTCCGAGATGCAGATCAGGGAATACCTCACTCTGAAGATGCGATGCCATCTCCGTGGCGGCTTTGAGTTCCTCCAGTTTTTCGGACTCCTCAACGAGTGGGTAGACGATGTATGCCTGTCTGCCGCGTTGGATCTCCTTCCGAACGGTGCTGTATAATTTTTCTCGTTCCTTCTCTCTTATCCAATAGGTCTTGATCGTCTGTCTACCGGGAGGCATCTCATCGATAATAGAGACGTTCAGGTCCCCATAGAGCGTCAATGCGAGTGTCCTTGGAATCGGGGTCGCAGTCATGACGAGTACGTCTGGTGCTAGAGGGGCTGTGGCACCTTGCTTTTGCGTCCCATTTGCTTCGGTAGTCACGCCATCACGATCATCGTGATGGCGTGCTACCGCCGATTGTGCCTTGTTACGGAGCGTTGCGCGTTGCATCACACCGAACCGATGCTGCTCGTCAATAATAACGAGCCCAAGTTTGTGAAAATCGACCCCTTCCTGTATCAACGCCTGCGTCCCAACGATCAGATCTGCAGTGCCATCGGCGATTGCCGCCAATGCCTCTTCGCGCTCTGGTTTTGGCAGGTCACTTTTGAGAAGTACAACGTTTATGTTCTCAGCACCGGTTTGCTCGGCATTCTTGCGCAAATCCTTGAGCATCTCTGAAAGATTATAATAGTGTTGCTCAGCGAGGATTTCGGTAGGAACCATTAGCGCGCCTTGATACCCGTTTTCGATAGCACAGAGCAACGCCATCGCTGCAACAACCGTCTTTCCCGAACCGACATCCCCTTGAATGAGTCTATTCATAACGGTTTCCTGCCGCATATCGTTTTGGATCTCAGCGAAAACCCGTTTTTGTGCGCCTGTAAGCTCATAGGGAAGCGACGCAAGAAAATCCCGTAAGAGGGAAGGAGAGGTCCCATCCCTTTCCGTTCCAACCCGAAACGCGATACCGTCCTCTGAGATACGACGTTCCTTTTTCATCTCCATCCCGAGACTGAGGAGAAAAAACTCCTCAAAAGCGAGCCGTTTCTGTGCCGCTTCCCGATGTGCCTCCGATGTCGGAAAATGTATCTCGTTAATAGCGGATTGCCTGTCAACCAAGCGTTGCCGTTGGCGAAGCGCGAGTGGCAAGATTTCAGGTATCTGTTGTCCATATTCATCCAACGCCGTCCGCATCCAAGCACGCAGCATCTTTGCTGTGAGTTTTGCCGTGAGCGGGTATTTCGGAACGATTCGATTCGTGTGGATTAAGTTTTCTTCCTCGAACAGTTCAAATTCATAGTCGGTGGCTTGGATTTCATTGTAACGGCGAGCGAATTTCCCGCTGACGACAACCTCGGTGTCAACCGGAAGTAGTGCCTTCATAATGCCGATACGCCTACCGAAGTTAACGAGGAGTGCGACACCCGTGCCGTCGTAAATGGAAATCTTACCGATACGTTTCCCTCTCGCCGTGGGAGACGAAGTGTGATTGACGACCTTGCCTTGTATTGTTTCAGGTTCGTCATCTTCCCTTCTACCGACTCTATAAATCTCTACCATTTTGGAGCGGTCGATATAATCGCGCGGGTAATATGCCAATAATTCGCCAACCGCTTGGATACCGAGTTCTGCCGAAAGCATTTCGGCGCGTCGTGGACCGATCCCCTTGAGATACTGGAGCGGTTGGGTTAGGAAATCAAGCGAGTCGATGTCTGTTGAAACAGGGGTATCTGAGATTGGGACAGATTCTGAAGGCTCTTTCGCTGGAACAGCTGACAGTTGTCGGTTTTCTGGTGAAATTACACCTTCTTGCTGACTGCTGACTGCTGATGAGTGACGGCTACTTCGCTGTGGCGGAAGGTTTGTGTCTTGGAAAAGGGGCAAATCTTCCGTTGGTACCGTAGAAACTGGACGTTCCGATGCCTGTTCCCGCTTTGGAGGTGAACTTTCGGGGTCACTTTCTACTTCCGCAAAGAGAGACAGCATATCCGTTTGGGCACTTTTTTTGGAACTTGCACGTTGCGTCTTCGGCTGCTGGCGCGTTTGCGACAGTTCGGTACTTGTTCCGACTATATCCGAGGCACTTCGTTGTCCGTGTCCGAGTGCGGCATCAATTCGTTTCGTTGCTTCCCCAAGCATGCGTTGGCGTTCAGTGGACGATGCGTCGGCGTAATTTTCAAAGAGATTCGACAAACCCTTTAGTACCTCTTTTTCAGATGCCTCTAATACGAAGCTCTCTCCATTCTTTACCCATAACCGGACATAGTTTCCCAATCCGTCAATGACAACATCGTCGCGGCACCCCTTTCGGAGCTCTTGTTGAAAGGGACGACGGATCGTGGTAAGGATTTTTGTGAAATTGTTCATATTTTTTTATCGGAACCAGACGCTGTTATCTTCGCTAGCGAGGTTTCCAAACCCCCTATTTTCAGATTTTACTAAGGAGGTTTGCAATCGCCTGACTATGTGATCAACGGACACAAATTCAGTTAATATATTAGACGCAAATTCCGCAAAAACGTTGAGTTTTCTTGGCAAAACAGGGTTGACACAACATCACAAATCGTCTATAATCTCCTTAAATTTCACTGACTTGTAATTCACGCCATTAAAAGGAGCCAGAACATGGTATCTCCATACTTGACGGATGTCCAACAAAAAGAGTGGCAAACAGAGGGGTTTTTGCTCATCAAAAACGTACTGTCACCTACTGAGATTGATACACTTTTGACAGCCGTGGATTCAGCAATTGAAACGTATGTCCAAGAAACGTCAAGCCTACAAGGCAATAACCGATTTGGAAAGGGAGCCTATACGATTATCCGCGCCATTGAACGGACAGATGCCCTTGATCCGCTCACCGATCATCCCCGACTTTTCGGGACTATTCTTTCAATGATGGGTCCGTATCTCCACATCATGGGAACGCAAATCTACGTCCGACACCCTGATGCGGAGGCGTTGATGGCGTTTCATACCGATGCCGGTCCTTCGTTGCAACGTATCCATCCACATGCAGATAGTTTGCCCCTGCAATTCAAAGTTCAATTCTTCTTAACGGATCTGACGGAACCGAATCAGGGAAACTTTATGTGTGTGCCGGGTAGTCACAAGGTCTCTTTTCCTGAGAATGGATTTCAAAAAGGTAAGTACCCCGAAGGTGCGATTCAGGTCATTGCGGAGGCAGGAGACGCGGTCATCTTCCCTTGGGCGTTGTGGCACGGGGTCGGTCCGAACCAGACGGAACGCATCCGCAAAAGCGTGACCTTCCGTTATGGGCAGATGTGGTCCCGACCTTACGATTACGACAAACTTCCATCGGACGTACTCGCGCGGATGACACCGCGCCGTCGAAGATTGTTCGGCGACATGGGTGAAGACCATCATCCCACTGACTACTTCAAACCCCACGATCAACTTGAAGTTATTTGTCAAGATGAGTGGAGTGTCCCCCTGATGTAAGTAATGCGCGGGCAGGCACAAGACCGGTTTCCCCTACAAGGATTTTTTGGGATACGATTACCGAAATATTTATTGGAATTTCATGCCACTCTTCACGTGGACAAGTGTTCCAATCAGACAACTAACCCGTGTGCGCCTGTAATTTTTGAAACAGATCCCGGAAAATCGCATCCCGATCGACACTCGACGCGACGCGCATGAGATGACGACTGTTATCGAAACTCCATGTCGCCGCTTCCGTCAAGATAGGACTGTGAACGATCTCTGTTGGCACCCATGCCGGATTGATAAGGTACGCCGTTGCGGATATATCCCATATCACCTTTGACCAAGCGAAGTGGTCGCTTGCGTAGTCTTTAAAAATCTCGACGAGGTAATCGCCAATTTTTCCCCTGCCCTGTACATAGCGTTCCATCTCTGCAACCGTCGTGTGCAGATGTGAGACAACCCCTCGTGCGGGTAGCCAAACGAATGGCACGCCGCAATCCAAAACCACTTGTGCGCTCCGAAGGTCCTGCATCAGGTTGAACTCTCGGGTGTGGGGCCAGTATAATGGATTCCCGCCAAGCCAAATGATTACAATACGTTCGATAATTTCAGGTTCTATTAGGATAGCGGAGGCGACATTTGTTATTGCACCGACAGCAACCACGTAAAGCGGATCGTCAGGTGTTGCTGCCATCGCACGCGCAATCATATCGGTCGCGGCATCGCTCGGCACGGGCGTCTCTCTATCGGTGAGAAACGCTCTGGAACCGCGATAGACGAAACCTTCGGTGGGGACATTGAGAAAGTTCAAAAGTCTCAAAATCTCATCGTAACTTTTTTCCATGCCGTCCTCGGGGCTGTTTGAACGATTATTGTGGAAGGGAACGGCATAAATTGCCTCAACGTTGAGGTGCTCTGGTGAGAGGAGTGCGTGGACAACCGCAAATTGGTCGTCAATTTCGTTATAGGTGTCAGTGTCAAGGACCATTCGCACTTGCCCTGTCGGAGGCTGGAGCCTCTCCAAGCGTTTTGACGCTGACAACGTTGGAAAATTCATAAGCGGTTTTACCTTAGTGTAATGAGAGTTTTCTTTAGTATATCACGCTTGGAAAAAGATGGGAATGTATTCTTAGGCTTCAAGAATAGAGATGTTGTACGCTTTCAACCATGAGTCACGAGTAACAAGCATCAAAGATTCGGTTTTGGCTTGAGATATTAACAGCCTATCGAACGGGTCACGATGGTGAGATGGTAAGTCTTTCACTTGCCACGCGTGTTCATAATTGACTGGCCTCAACGCAAATCCGGAATCCACTACCAGTTCCTTAAGATTTTCGGGAGTTTCTAATTTACCCAATGCCTTTTTAATCGCAATTTCCCATACTGATACTACGCTAACAATGATTTCATTGTCTGGCTCCTTTATGGCTGTTAATGCCTCTTTGGATAATAGATCTGGGTCGTCAAGCCACCACAACAAAACACAAGTGTCCAATAGCAGATTCATTCATCCTCCCCTTGAAAGAATGCCATAAAGGATTCAGGGAGTTCGTCGAAGTCCTCAGCTATCTTTACTTTTCCCTTCCACTGTCCACCGCGGCGTGGTTGCTTGCGGTTTCTGTGCTTTAGGACTACTTGATCGAGTCGTTGTAGCCACTTTTCAACGAGGACTTTGAAATCAGGATTCCCTTGCTTTTCTGCTAATACCAAGGCAGTCTGGAGATCCAATCTTGCTTCATCAATATTTCCCAACTCAACTTTTGCTACACCACGATGAGCGTACGCTTCAGTATAGTCGGAATCTAGGCGAATCGCCTCGGTATAGTCAACAATGGCGGAATCAAAATCTTCATGTCGGGTTTTTGCAAGTGCCCGATTGTGATAGGCTATCGCGTAATCGGGTTTTAGGCGAATTGCCGAGGTACAATCAGCAACAGCCTCATCATATTGACCTAGCATACTCTGTGAAATTCCTCTGTTGTTGTAAGCTTCGATATAATCAGGTTTTAGATGAATTGCCTCGGTATAATCGACGACCGCTGCATCATGTTGACCTAGCTTGTCCCGTGAAAGGCCGCGAAGATTGTAGGCTTCAATAAAATCTGAATCTAACTTAATTACCTTATCATAATCTAGTATAGCATCATCATGTTGTCCAAGTTCATTCTTCGCAATAGCCCGATAATAGTAAATTTCAGAGGAATTTGGTTCCAACTTAATCGCTTTATCGTAATCATCAATAGCGGCCTTGTGTTCACCGAGTCGTGCTTTTGTATAACCTCTAACGGTATAGGCTTTAACAGAATTTGAATCTAACTTAATCACTTTATCAAAATCGGCAATGGCAGATTTATATTGCTCCAAGTTGGCGTTCGCAGCTCCCCGATTGAAGTGCAATTTAACGGAGCCAGGATCTGACTTTATCCCTTTATTAAAGTCAGTGATTGCCCCTTCATAGTTCCCAGATTCGGATTTCATTGTCCCACGATTATAATAGGCATTAGCAAAGTTTGGATTTAATTCTAGTACCCTATCAAAATCAGCAATCGACTCATCAAATTTGCCGAGCTTCCCCTTCGCAATACCCAGATTATAGTAAGCCTCGGCAAAATTGGGATTTGATTCTATCACCTTGCTGAAGTCAGTTATTGCCTCCTCATATTGGCTGAGGTTATTCCTGGCAATACCCAGATTATAGAAGGCTTCCCAGAAATCAGGTTTCAACGCAATCGTCTTTTCATAAGCAGTGAGAGCTTTTTGTATCCAAGTGCCTTCCGCAAGAAGGTAACCAATTGAGAAAAAGGCATTCGCAGCGAGTTCGTTGGCGCTGAGTTTAAGCGTGTTCGCAGCGAACTGCTTGTTTTCGCTTGCGGCTTCTATCGGTATTTCTTCAGCCAATTCTGGAAACCGTTCGGTGAGTTTTGGCACATAAGCCTGCTCATAGTTGGCAATGAGCCGGATAATAAAGTCCATCAGTGGTGCTAAGGGGTGATTTTCATCCTCACCAACGGAATAGATTAATTCTTCTAATACATCGTCCAGCCACTGATACTCGTCTTTAGTTAACTTGATAACACCGTAGTGTCCGTGTCGTTGTCCAAAATCGATTAACCCGTCTAATACACTTACTAACCATTGATAGGCACTCTCAGGATAGATCATAGGCATAACAGATACCGATAGTCGGATTTGTATCTGAATTTGTATCGGCTCAGCCCTTTCAAACGATTGAGGTCTGAACGGTATTATATCATGGGAAGCGGGATCCAATGCCAAATGATTTGGCATTGATGACACGCCAAATGTAGGTTGTGTTCCGGTTGCCATAAATTACCCCCTCAAGTTCCTTTTGTCATACTCGGCGTGCCTTTCTACTCTTCTGATAGAGACAGTCTGCTTTCTATAGTGCACAAACGCTGTGAGACGCACTTTATTGCCATCAATGTTGAAAACTGTCAAGGTCGTTCTTCTCCCTATTCGTGATAATTCTCCAGAACGTACTTGCACTGGATCAGCGTGAGGAAACGTTTCGCGCAATTCGACAATTGATCTGAAGGTTCCTTCATCTATTAATCTAAACCACCGGTTAAGTGCGGATCTGGCATTTGGATGTCTCTGTGCAAATTTGTCCAATTTTTCGGCACCTATAATATCCATTTGTAAACAAGATCCGCCTCTTAGTTATGTCAGGTTATTCGCCTAATTAGTATACCATAGAAAAAATCAACTGTCAAAAATAGGCGTGTGAGAAAATACTACACCTCCCGACCAATATCCAACGCAGATAACCTATCAACAATCCCCACCGTCTCCAAACTCACGCTAATAACCTTCCGAATCAAATCCACGATATACTCCTCATCATCCGCGCGGTTCGGATTATTCTCAATACCACTCCGTCTATCCGTTTTTACACGATACTGGTCAACAACCCATTCCAACGCTGAGCGGTTCCCTAACCGATACTGGAACACCTCTACGGGAATCCCTGCCAATGTGAGGAAATCGTTATATCGGATCTGCGTTTTGTCTTTAGAGAACCGCATCTGCTCTACACGCCAATCGAGCGGCATATCCGGCATTTCAATCAAATCTAACTTATACTGCGGTTGGTCTTCGTAGTGGACGTGAATTTCTGCCAACCGCTTTCCCGTCTCGACAAATTCCCAAAATTCGGGCGCAAACGGGATATGTGGCAGATCCCGCTTGAGATTCACCTGATATTGCTCGCGATACACAGGATGATGCAGCAGGGCATAAGTATAATGAAAAATGTCCCACTTGGTAATCCGATCGTCTTTGTAATGTTCTTGGAATTGTGCCAACGCCCACTCCGTAATGTTCTCGCGACGATTTGTGCCATCTTCATCGTAGATATAAAAAGGAAAATATTGCCCAGCTGAGCCGAAACCACCTGTCATAATATGCTCAGGGATGCAATTAGTCATGAGAGATGTGAATGGTTTTTCTCGTGATATATTGACACAAATTACTTGATTTTCGGTTTCAGTGTGAGGAGTGGGGAAAATAGATGGAAACATGTATACAACATCATTGAGAATTCTGTCAAAGAAGATATTTCTTTTCGCGAATGGACGGTATACACAAGTTCTCACCTTGTGTTCATTGTATTTGGCAATTCTACCTGTCCGCAACTTTGCTTTTAAGTCGCGACTCCAACTAATTTTAGCGTCGTCATAGTCTACAAAATCGTCTACATCTGATTTGTCCGCGATTCCTTGCCACTTAAACACCTGTGTATTATAGAATTCTGTCATTCGCTGGACGTTTGTCGCGAGCGTGTCTTGATCAAAGTTGATCGCCCATGCATCACGATTTGTCTTCACCCCACTGCTAAATTGATGGAAAATCACACCTGAGACCTTACCCTTTGCTGCTTTCGCTTGTTTACTCCCCATCGGCAGAAAGGTCTCAAAATCCTCACGCAGCCCTTCGGTGAGCCAAGTATGGCGTGCGTCGGGTTGAACATGGTCCCAGTGGACATTGCCGATGTGTTCATACGCGTCCAGCAAATCAAAGGTCGCTTCTTTGCTCATCTCCGCAGTTTCACTGCTGTAAAAAATATGGGCAGACTTTGATTGACCTTGACGTTTTTTCACGAATAGGTTTATGCTCACTCCGACCTGAATGTCAAAAACATTGGAATCCCCAGCGTGCCCTTTACGGACATTGCCACCCAGATCCAGCAGATAAATTTCATCACACGCATCGCACAAGTGTTTCCGCATCCCATCGAACGCCTGCCCTGCGATAAAGTTGTGATTCGTTATGAATGCGACAATCCCTTCCCCTTCAATCCGATCTAATGCCCAGAAAATTGCTTTTTGGATGAGCATTTCTTCTACAGCAGCCTTAGCGAGGTTGGGGTTAATCGTCTCCTGACAGTGGCGGTGGAAGTCGGTAAATGCCTCCTGAAATCGAGCATTAGTTTCCTCTTCGTTTTGAATTAGCAGTGCAGTACGTTTCCCGAGTGCTGGCACCTTGTTCTTGAATTCAACAGCGGCGCGTTCCCAGTTAGTGATGTCCACTTGTTCATAACTGAAGAAAGCATAAAGTACCCGAATAAGCGCCTCCGGGTCAGCGATACCGACATCCATAACCTCTTGTCCATCTTGATAGAGAATGGCACGTTCTTGGGTTGTGAAGAGGATGTTATCCTGTGGATAGCCTGCGTCAAATTTTTGCTTCACTGCTGTGATGAGATTGTCGTGAAGGTCTTTCGCTTCCCAGTAACCGCGAGGCAATCCGAAGTCATTATCGGTGAGCATACCATCGACGTAAATAGTGGTGTTTTTCGGTGTCCGGAGCGGCTTCTCACAGATAAGCGTTAGATTATTTTGTCGAGCGTAATGTTGGAAAAGCGTTGCAAAGGCGAGACGGACCTCGGTTTCATTTGTGGCACCGAGGCTTTCATATTGTTTGAGTTCTGCGTAAAAGATTTTCGGAATTAGTCGTTTTGGACTT
>JAAXHD010000231.1 GCA_012271015.1 Candidatus Poribacteria bacterium
CTACGTTTAATTATCAAACTCACGTTTAATTCAGGCTTTTCGACTTTAAAGTGAACGTTTATGGGGTTAAATATGAAAAATTGTATTGACAAATGTTCATATTAATTGTAGAATGGCTATCAGTCATCAGCGATCAGCACCTCACCGAACCGAAAGGAATAATTAAAAAATGAACTTAGCGAAAATCAACGAATTTGTCAAGGCGAGTCCGGCGATACAGATTCAGAGCAAAATCTCTTTACTGCAGCGTCGGGCGTGGAACGTGCTACTCGCCAATGCCTACAATGAACTCCCGAACCAAGAAATTCATCATGTAAGCATGGTAGAATTGGCGGCGAAACTCGGTTTCGATAGCAAGAACGAGGACTACTTGAAAGAGGTGTTAAGGCAACTCCGTGCGTGTGAGGTTGAATGGAATCTCCTGGGAAAAGACAACAAGCAGAGGTGGGGTGTCGCGGGTCTATTGGCTTCCGTTGAGATCGAAGATGGTGTCTGTACGTATGCCTTTGCGCCGCATCTGCGTCTGAAGCTTTACAACCCACGCGTCTACGTCAAGTTGAACCTACGTCTGCAAAACCGGTTCAAAAGGCAGTATGCGTTAGTTTTGTGGGAGTTGTGTTTCGACTACTTTGATACCGAACGGGACCAAGGCGAAACGCCCTTCATTTCGCTCGGTACGTTCAGAGAGCTTCTCGGGATCGGGAGTGATGAGTATCAGGCGTTTAGTATCTTCAACCGTGCCGTTATCAAACCCGCTGTCAAGGAGATCAATAAAGAGACCGACTATTTTGTGGAGGTCGAGCAGAAACGCGTTGGGCGTCGGATCGCCGAGTTGAAGTTCCGTATCACGAGGGTCAAGGAGTTCCCGGTCCAGGAGTCGCTGTTCCCGGATATAGAGAACCTCCCGCCGGTTGCCGTTGAGCTTGTCCAAGCGAGGATCGATCGGAACATTGCTCTGAAGATCGCTGGACAGGAGTGGGATTTTGTGAATCCTGAAAAGTTGCCGCTGTCTGGGGCGTACCCCGATTTTCTGGGGTATATTTCTGAGAAGATTGAGATGTCGCTGGATGCGGTAGGTGTAAAGAATCGTGCGGGTTATATCATTGAGGCGATCCGCGAGAACTATCAGGACGAGCGTGTGCGAAAAGAACGTCAGATGCGAGCCGAGAAAGTCAGAGAGAAGGAGCTCGAGGACTTGGCGGCAGAGTTCAAAGTCAAGCGAGATACCATCATCCGTCAAGTCATCCATGCGCAACCCGAACTCGTTGAGGTTGCCGCGGCGCGTATCCAGTCCTACTTCGTCCGCGACCGGCTGGATGCGCACGCGTCTGCGATGGTGGCGTATCAGAAAGGCGGTATGGTAAAGGCGGAGATCGACAGTATCCTTGCCGCGGAGTTCTGTCAGGAGTTGCTGGTACCTGTAGATGCGGCGTATGAAGACGAGAAGGCGCGCATCATGGGAGAGGTCTCCGGTTAGGAAGGGAAAGAGGTACCGAGTGGTAATCAGTGAAATCCGGTCGCTGTATCGCGACGACAACGATCTCTTTCGGACGGTCATCAAGCGGATCTATGAGGAATGGGATGCCGAGCAGGAGCAGTGGCATCTCAAGCGGATCGAGTTTATCTTTGAGGATCCGGAGTTGCCCCTGCCTTCCGATACGCCTGCGGTGGCTGTGGAGCAGCGGCACGGGTGGTTGATCCCGCCGGCATGGGAATTTGTGTCGGAGGTTTGGGAGTATGAGCGGAAGCCGGTGTCGGAGGTCGAGTATGATCATGAGGGTGAGGTAGGGATGATTAGATAGGACAGAAATGGGATTCGGCGTTATGAGGCGTGCTGCATGATGTTTTCACGATGCCAGTCTAATGCATGTTGGGATGGGTAGAGTTGATCGTGTTCCGGCAACAGGACAGCACTGTTTCTAAAAACGCTGAGCATCTTTAAGTGAAAAAACGGGTTATGAATGCTTGAACTCCCATCGGGTGTTAGCGCAGTATATCTGTGGAAAGTGTCAATCAAACTGTAAGAAAGCGGCATCCTGTTTTCATGGATGTCCCCTTGTTCAATGAGTTCAATAACTCCTAAAAGCAGAAAGGGTTTGTAAGGCGCGCCTGGGTATCTGCGTAAATTTCTTATTTTTTCGAGATATTCTTGAAGACTGTTTAACATTTTCCTATTCTGTCTCGTTGGTGGGTGTCTACTTCAGTGGTAAGCGTCGGTAACGAAAACCGATTATACCCGGGCATGTATTTTTGTCAACGCCCTGCAGCAAAGGGATGTGTCAATATTTTGTCCATTGTCTGAATAGCGGAGTTTGGGGGAGTCTCTGGTTCTCCAAAGGGTCAATGTTCAATGCTGAAGCGGTCCGCGTGCGTTTGTAATCTTTCGTTTTTTGTGTTATATTCTTCAAACCAGTTTTGGGTGGTGATACCATGAATCGGAGCCTATTCCGTTTCTGCCACCTTCCCACCGTGGTAGGGGGATAAAGGAACTGGGAGCTGGGAACACACCCAATTGCAGAGAAACACAGAACAACTCTTTCGGGACGGGAGAGAATAAACAATCTCTATTTTGGAGGCATTCCGAGTATTGACAATGCAACAGACACCAGCATCGGGACCCAATCCACAACAACAGGAAGCTATTCGTATCACAGAAGGACCCCTGCTCATTATCGCGGGGCCTGGTTCTGGCAAGACCTTTACACTCGTTGAACGGATTTACCATTTGATTTCCGAACACGACACTCCGCCGGAACGACTCTTTGTTTCAACGTTCACTGAAAAAGCTGCCGCCGAACTCATCACCCGGATCTCATCAAGACTGGCTGACGATAACATTGCAGTTAACCTCAACGAGATGTATATCGGCACGTTCCATTCCATCTGCCTCCGTTTCCTTGAGGAGCACCGAGACTTTACCCGATTGAAACGAAATTTCACGCTATTGGATCAGTTTGATCAGCAATATTTCCTCTATCAACATCTCTCTGAGTATCAAGAGATTGAGGGGAGCGATCATATCATAAACGGTTGGGGTTGGCGAGGAGCGGCGAATCTCATGAAGTGGGTGAATAAAGTGAGCGAGGAGGCACTGGATCCGGAAGATTTACTGAACGCCCCCGAGCTTGAAGTTCTGGCGTTGGGACGCTGTTATCAACAGTATCAGACACATTTGGAAGAAGATAACTATCTCGATTTCTCCACCATCCAGCTCGAAGCGTTGCGTCTGCTTGAGGGACACCCAGAGATACTTAACGAAATCCGCGATAAGATCCAGTATCTGATGGTCGATGAGTATCAGGACACCAACACCATCCAGGAACGTATCCTGTTCAAACTCGCCGATCCCGACTTCAACCTCTGTGTTGTCGGGGATGACGATCAGGGGCTTTACCGATTTCGGGGCGCGACAATACGGAACATCTTAGAGTTCCCACAGAACGACTTTTCAGGTGCCGACTGCCAGCAGGTCAGGCTCACCACGAATTACCGATCGCATCCAGACATCATCGGATTCTACAATCAGTGGATGGAAGAGCTGGACTGGACAGCAGACGGCAAGACCTTCCGTCATGCGAAGTCTATCATTCCAAACGCCGGAGAAGAATTTGCAGAGATGCCGACCGTGCTAAAAGTTGCAGGGGACCCCGAATCAGAGAACTGGCACGAGGAAGTCCTCGCTTTTCTTAAGCGTCTCAAGGATAGCGGGGCATTGATGGATTGGAATCAGGTCGCGTTTTTGTTTTCGTCGGTGCGGAATGAGAAGGCCGTTGCACTGGCGAAAGCGTTAGAGGCGGGTGGTATCCCGGTCTACTCTCCGCGTTCAAATCAATTCTTCGATCGTCCAGAAGTCCGCCTAATGATCGGTGCGTTAATCTTCCTCTTTCCGCAGTTTCCAGAAGTTCGGAAATGGAGGAGTGATGCTACGCTTGATATCTGGAAGTATTACGACGAGGAGTGTGTCAGGGCGTTTATCACGGAGCTCCGCAGTCCTGAGAATCAACCGCTGCTGGCGTGGTGCCGCAGGCGAGCAAAAGTGCATCTCACACTGACAAAGGGGACAGACTATGCCTTTTCTGGGTTGTTCTATGAGTTGTTGCAGTTTCCTATGTTCAGTCAATATCTCGGAGACGCAACACAGGGTGGCGCGATTGACGGTCGGCCTGCGCGTAACTTAGCCATCTGCTCGCAATTACTCAATAAGTTTGAGTATCTCCATCACATCGCCGTCCTCACGCCCAACAATCTGGATGGACATCTCCGACGACTTTTCAATCAGTTTCTCCGTTTCCTTAAGGATGGCGGGATCGACGAATATGAGGATGCATCCGAATACGCGCCGAGCGGATGTGTGTCGTTTATGACGATTCATCAGTCGAAGGGCTTGGAGTTCCCTGTTGTAATGGTCGGATCCATGTACTTCGTGCCTCGCAAACAGTACACTAAACTTGATGAGTTGCTTCAGGAAAATTACTACAGTAAAGAGTTATTTGAGCCGCTGGAGCAGACCAAGAACTATGATTTCTGGCGGCTGTTCTATACCGCGTTTTCCAGGGCACAGAATCTGCTACTCCTCACGTGTCAGGAAAAGACGACAGGACGGCGGGTTCCGTCAAGGTATTTCAAGTCTGTCTATGATCCGGTCTGTTCTTGGCGAGATACGTCGTTTCACCCCGAATATCTCAGACTCGAAACAATCAAGGACGTGACGTTGAAGAACGAGTATTCGTTCACATCCCACATCACTGTTTTCGAGGATTGTGCGAGACAGTACAAGTTTTATCGCGACCTCGGCTTCGCCCCGATCCGCCGGAATCCAATTCTTTTTGGGACGTTAGTGCATCAGACGATTGAGGACATCCACAAAGCCGTCTTACGGGGCGAGGAGCAGATCGTCACAGAGTCACAAATCGAGGATTGGTTCAACGCCAACTATACGCATCTCTCCCGTCAGGAGCGTCTCTATCTGAGTGCCGGTGGCCAAAAAGCCGCATTAGAGCATATCCTGAATTATGCGTACCGCGAACGAGGCACTTGGGATCGCCTCCGCGAGACGGAGGTCGCAGTGTCGCTTGTCAAGGAAGCGTATCTTCTCAAAGGGCATGTGGATCTGATTCGGGGCGAAGATGACACGGTGGAGATTGTCGATTTCAAGTCGGAAAAGAAACCCGATCTCGTTAGCGAACAGGAGCGGGTAGATCGTTATCGTCGTCAACTGGAGGTGTATGCACATATCATCGAAGGGCGGACAGGTCAGGCAATTAGCAAGATGCATCTCTACTACACAGGTGAGGACGACGGTAATCCATACATCAGTTTTGACAAAGACGCACGATCGATTGATCAAACAATGGAAACGTTTGATGGGATTGTCGCACGTATCGAAAACAAAGACTTCGCGATCGCTGCCCGTCCAGATAGGCTGTGTCGGAATTGTGATATGAAGGCATACTGTGATGCGATGTAACCAAACTGGGCCATTAACAAGTTGTCCGCAAAACAAGGAGTTATCTCTTGGCGACACAAACTGAAATCAATACTTCTGAATCTGTAGAATCCGTTGAAACCTATGAATTCGAGTCTATTCAGGGCTACCCGATGCTCAACTGGAAGGGCAAACGTCCGTTTGAGTCTACGCAATACTTTCCTGCTCAGCTCAAAGAAGTATACGGTGAGCAAGTTGACGGTTGGACAAACAAAATCTATTGGGGCGATAACTTGCAGGTGATGAGCCACCTCCTGAAAACCTACCGTGGAAAAATTAACCTGATTTACATCGATCCCCCGTTCGACTCGAAAGCCGACTACAAGAAGAAGATAGAACTGAAGGGGAAAAAGGTAGAAAACGACCGGACGGCTTTTGAAGAGAAGCAGTACACGGACATCTGGACGAACGATGAATATCTGCAGTTTATGTATGAGCGGCTGATTTTGATGAAAGAGCTGTTGACGGAGGATGGCTCAATTTACCTTCATTGTGACCCAACTAATGGGCATTACCTGAGAGTACTTATGGATGAAGTTTTTGGCATCGGACAGTTTCAGAATGAGATTGTTTGGCATTATCAGGCAGGAACTGGTCCAAAAACCGCTTTCAAGAGAAAGCATGATATTATCTTGTTTTACGCCAAAGCGTCTGAATCTTGCTTTAATCGACAATCAAAGCCTGTTAGAAACCCCGCCAGATATAAATATATTGATGAGGAAGGTCGTGCTTATGACGTAAATGGGCAGGGAAAACGCTATTATTTGGACGAAGGACAGACTTGTGATGACGTTTGGACTTATATCCAAGAGAGTCAATTTCAACAACTGAATTCACAGGCAAAAGGACGAACTGATTACCCTACCCAAAAACCTGAAGCCTTGCTCGAGCGCATCATCAAAGCCTCATCCAATCCGGGTGACCTCGTCTTTGACTGTTTCATGGGGAGTGGCACGACGCAAGCCGCCGCGATGAAACTCGGTCGCCGTTTCATCGGAGCGGACATCAACCTCGGAGCGGTGGAAACCACTACAAAACGCCTCCTCAGTCTTGCAGCAGAGATTCAGGAGGAAAATACTTATCATTTGTTAAGAGAGGGGGGGCAGAACCTCTTGTCTATACAGGCTTTGAGGTCTATAACGTCAATCACTACGATATATTTCGTAATCCTGTTGAGGCGAAGGCATTACTTATTGAAGCGTTAGAGATTCAGAAGTTTCCTGCTGGTGGGATCTACGATGGCGAAAAAGAGGGTCGCATGGTGAAGCTCATGCCGGTCAATCGGATTGCGACCCGTGCGGACCTCAATGAACTGATTACTGGCTTTGACTATAGGGCGTTTCAGAAGCGTCAGGAAGAACACCCCACACGTCCGGTTGAAAATTTATTGCTTGTCTGTATGGGACACGAACCTGATCTCGCTGCTGTCTTGAAGCGCGAAGTCCCTCACACGATTGAAGTGGAGGTCATGGACATCCTGCGGGATAAATCTGAGTTAGAGTTCAAGCGCGAATCCGAAGTGCGAATCATGTGTCGAGATGGACAGTTAATCATAGAGCAGTTCTTCCCGATGAACCTGCTCCAGAAGTTAAGCCTGATGCAGGAGAACGTTGAAGATTGGCGAGAGTTGACCGAGTCCGTAAAAGTAGACTTTAACTATGACGGTGCAGTATTGAATCCGTCGGTGGTTGATCTGTCAGAAGACGATACATTCGTCAAGGGGATGTACCCAATCCCCGAAGACGCAGGCACAATTCGGGTAAAAATCACAGATCTATTGTCGGAATCTTTGGAGGTGACAGTGGAATAACCCCTTAGATGAAGATAGGCAATCGGTCTGTTAAGCAGAAGGAGATAGATTTTGGCAACACAGACCGATGAGACCTATCAATTTGAACCGATTCGGGGCTATCCGATGCTCAACTGGAGAGGCAAACGCCCGTTTGAGTCCACACAATACTATCCTGCCCAATTGAAAGAGACATGCGGCGAGGAAGTAGACGACTGGACAAACAAAATCTATTGGGGCGATAACCTGCAGGTCATGAGCCATCTACTCAAGTCCTACCGCGGGAAGATTAACCTGATTTATATTGATCCCCCGTTTGACTCAAAGGCGGACTACAAGAAGCGGATAGCACTGGAGGAGGAAACAGTAGAGAACGACCGGACGGCTTTTGAAGAGAAGCAGTACACGGACATCTGGACGAACGATGAATATCTGCAGTTTATGTATGAGCGGCTGATTTTGATGAAAGAACTGTTGGCAGACAATGGGTCCATCTACGTCCATTGTGACTGGCGGATGAATAGTTATCTTAGGTTGATATTGGACGAGATTTTTGGAAGCGGGAATTTTAGGAATGAAATTATTTGGACCTTTGGTGGCAAAGGAATGGCAAACGTGAAGAAAAACTATTTCCGCAATCAAAACTCCATACTCTTCTATAGCAAGACAGATTCTATAAAGCCAAACTTGAAATCTGGTATCGTTTCTCAATCGGTGATTGATAGGTTTGGTAAGTACATGAATGACAACTATCAAATTATTTTTCAAAAACTACGAAACAGTGGGGATACATTGGAAATTCAAAAAGCAACTGCTGCCTTTGTTAGGAAACATGGTCGCCCCCCGAATGACGATGACATTGTTCGTGATTATTCGGAAGGCTCTTTCCTGAGAGATGTTTGGAATGACATTGTCTGGTGGGATGACCTCGTTTGGGATAACATTGTTTGGGATGACATTCCGATCGTCCGGCAAAACGAAACTTACCAAGAATTTGTTGGCTACCCCACTCAAAAACCCGAGGCACTGCTCGAACGCATCATCAAAGCTTCATCTAATCCGGGTGACCTCGTCTTTGACTGTTTCATGGGAAGCGGCACGACGCAAGCCGTGGCGATGAAACTCGGTCGCCGTTTCGTCGGAGCAGACATCAACCTCGGGGCGGTGGAAACCACAACGAAACGCCTCCTCAGTCTTGCAGCAGAGATTCAAAAAGGGACGGATCAATCTGAAATCAGCAGCCAAGAGGAAGGATCAGCAGATTCTCAGACCTGCTACACAGGTTTTGAAGTCTATAACGTCAACCACTATGATGTGTTCCGAAATCCCGTTGAGGCGAAGGCTCTGCTCATAGAGGCTTTAGAGATTCAACCACTCCTCACGGGTAGCATTTACGATGGCGAAAAAGAGGGTCGCATGGTGAAGCTCATGCCGGTCAATCGGATTGCGACCCGTGCAGACCTCAACGAACTGATTACTGGCTTTGACTATAGGGCATTTCAGAGACGGCAAGAAGAACACCCCACACGCCCGGTTGAAAAGTTGCTGCTCGTCTGTATGGGACACGAACCCGACCTCGCTGCTGCCCTACAAAACGAAGTCGCGTTCGATCTCGACATAGAAGTGATAGACATCCTACGGGACAAGTCCAATTTAGAGTTCAGACGCGAGTCCGAAGCGGGGATCGTCCACAGCAGTGGGGAACTGGTCATAGAGAGTTTTTATCCGATGAATCTGCTCCAGAAGTTGAGTTTGATGAAAGAGAATGTTGAGGATTGGCGTAAACTGGTTGAATCCATAAAGATTGACTTCAACTATGACGGTGCTGTGATGAATCCGTCGGTGGTCGATCTGTCGGATGGCAGTACATTCGTTGAAGGCACTTATCCGATACCAAGGGATGCCGGCACAATCCGAGTGAAAATCACGGATCTGCTGTCGGAGTCTTTAGAAGTGACAGTGGAATAGGAGAGACAAAAATGGCACGAGCAGCACGAAACGCAATTAACATCGATTTTGCTTTTTTTACCTACCTCCGCATCTTTTATGCCGAGAATCGGGGTCGGATTCGCAACCACTTCCGGGATCTGTCCAAGAAATTCCTGGATTTCAACGATCCAGAGTCGGGGGCGTTTTTGCGGCAGCCACAGTTTGAAGCGTTAGAGATGTACGTCTTCCTCAAGGAATACCTGAACAATCGGTACGTTCACCAAATATTCACCGACTGGCACGAAAAGCAAAACGGGTTTGAAGCCCGGTCGAATCTTGGTGTCGAGCAACTTGGGTTGTTTGGTGATCTGAATGAGACACAATATCGACGAGTCTTCGATTATATCCGCCAATCGGGAGTACGCAGTTACCCAAACTATATCTTCGCACTCCCGATGGGCACCGGTAAAACGATTCTCATGGCGACCTGTATCTTCTACGAGTTTCTGCTCGCCAACAAGTTCCCGAAAGACCCGAAGTATTGCCATAACGCCTTGGTATTCGCTCCGGATAAAACAGTTCTACAATCGCTGAAAGAGATTCAGACTTTTGATATGGGGCGTGTCGTGCCGTCTGAATACGTCAGTTTTCTGTCAAGTCATATCCGGTTCCACTTCCTTGATGAAGCAGGGACTGCACTCTCAACGATGGATCGTTCGTTGTTTAACGTCATCATCTCCAACACCCAGAAGATTATCCTCAAAAAGCAGCATACCGAGGGAAGCGCGAGTGACCGCTTGTTTCAGAGCGGCCAACCGACCTATCAACCGGGGAGCGTCTACGATGAGGCTGCCGATCTTTATGGCTTTGATACGCCTGAAGACGAGAACGAGTTGACGACCAACCAGCGTTTCCAAAAGTTGACGCGACTTGAGCAACTCGGTATCTTCGTTGATGAAGCACATCACGCCTTCGGCAGCAAATTAGCAACGGACATGGGGCTTAAGAAATCAAAGACCAGTCTCCGGCTTACGATTGATGAATTGGCGGCGAGTTTGAAACGCGCGGGAACCCGTGTCTGTGCTTGCTATAATTTTACAGGGACCCCTTACGTTGGGCAACAGGTGCTCCCCGAAGTCGTCTACGGTTATGAATTGAAAGAAGCGATCGACAAAGCGTTCCTCAAGAAAGTGATGCTTCACAGCTACACCAATCCGCGAAGTTCAGAGTTTGTCGAACTCGTTGTTAAACATTTCTGGGAGAACCATGGCGAGCAGCGTCACGAACGGATGCTACCGAAACTCGCCCTCTTTGCCGCGACTATTGACGAGTTACAGAACGAGCTCCGTCCTGCCGTCGAATCCGCATTGAGCGATCTGGATGTCCCAACCTCTCGTATCCTCGTCAATGTCGGCGACCCCAAGTTGACTTCCAACGATGAACTGCGTGAGTTCATTAATCTGGATACGCCAGCATCTGAGAAACAGTTTATCCTGTTGGTGAATAAAGGGAAGGAGGGGTGGAACTGTCGATCACTGTTCGGCGTGGGGCTTTATCGCAAGCCGAGATCGAAAATCTTTGTTTTACAAGCGAGTATGCGATGTTTACGTCAGATTGGCGAGGGCCAGCAGACAGAACACATCTACCTCTCAAGAGAAAACACAGAGATTCTGGATGATGAACTGCAACAGAACTTCCGCGTCAGCCTTGATGAGGTCGGCAATATCGGTGTAGAGAAACGCGATTACAAAGTGCAGGTCAAGATGCCGCCGGTAAAAGTGAAGCTCCAGCGCATCCGAAGAATGTATCAACTGGTGGAGAAGCCCTCGCAAGACGGGCTCTGTTTAGAGTTCGATCAGGCAGACACAGAGAAATATCGTATCGAATACGAACGACGCGAAGGGCTTGCCGCGACGCAGTCGGTTTTAACCAAAGATGTAACCGCATACCGGGAAAAACGCGAATTCAGTCAGTTGACGCTGTGTGCAGAGATCGCCCGCTACTTGAATCACTCGCCCTTAGAAATAGAGGACATCCTGACAAACACACAGGAAGGGATGGCGAAGGTCCTTCAGCATGTCAACGCGTTCAATGAACTGATCTATGACTGGATTGTTCCGCGTCTTTTTAATGCCTTGTATGATCTGAAAGAATTTGAACATCACGAACCGGAGGAGATTGAACTCGTCAAAGCACCGGAAGACGGATATTACAAAGTCCGAGCAAAGCCGGACTTGGTCGTCAAAGACGACGCGACGGAAGGCATCAATCACAAACATAAGAGTTTCCATCTCGACACCTATGCTTTCGACTCCCAGCCGGAGCGGACTTTATTCTGGTCTCTGCTGATGGAAGGGAGAGTGAAAAAGGTATATTTCACCGGTATGTTGACGCATGGACAATCCGACTTCTACATCCAATACATCGATCCGGATTCCTATGCTGTCAGGCGATATTACCCCGACTTCCTGATGCAAAAGGATGATGACTCGTGGACAATTGTGGAAGTGAAGGGCGATAATAAGATTGAGGACGAGATAGTGCAGGCGAAGAAGAAAGCGGCAACAGAAAAAGCGAATGTGAGCGATATGTCGTATGAAATTATTAAAGGCAGCGACGCAGAGGCGCGCCGGTATCAAGCGTTGTTGGAGTAAATCCATTAGCGTCTTACGTTATAGGCAGGCGAAACATCGAATTCGGTTTTGGGAGTGCTGTGGATAGACTGAAGATCTCGAATAGCTGGATAATGTTATAGAAAAAAGGGACGGGAAATCTAACTCCCGCCCTTTTTGCTGCTCCTTTTATCTTCCGATCAAGTATCCGATAATGATGTTCCCATTACCATCCTCTTTCTCATCGTTGTAAGTAAAAACGTCTTGGCGATCGCAGTTACTGAAAACATGGGGATCTAGAAGAAAAAGGGTGAATGATTCTGGATCGGGTATCCCTTCGATGTGTGCAATTTCCTCGAGGATAGGGACTTGCAAACATTGGTAGAACGCACCGAATTCGATGTTTCGCATGCCTATCCTGTTTTGCGTCCATCTGACGATCGCGGGGGTGTCCGTCGGTTCGAGGTAGAGGTGCTCGGTGCCCAGTGCCAAGATAATACCTGTGCCGGTCCAGTTTTTAATTCTCATTGTGTTCCGGGAGCGATTGCTCGCTCCCGTCTCCTTTCCTGTTGGCTACTCATCCGAGTCAATGAACGTATGGGTGAGTTTGATGAGTTTCTCCTGGAGTTCAGTCGGTATCCACGCTGCAGCGGTCTCTGCATCGAATTCAGCGATACGGGTATTCTGACCGCCTCCTTCCACCTTGATAACGAGTTCCGTGATACGGGCTTCCGTGAGCGCAGCAATGAGTGGTATCCGTACCGGCATCGCTTGCATCCACTCGGTATCTGCGTGAATGTCTGCGGTAGTGGTTTTGAAATGCCGGATGTCTGCTGTCAGGGTCTCATCTGTGATAGCGGGCGTAGGTTCGGTGAACTCCCGTGTCCTACCGCTGGGGTGACCGAACCGTTCATCAAACCTGTTAGAGAACGCAACTTCGCTCACATCGCGCGGATATTCCGCTAACGCATTGAACATCGCCTTGCGGGCATTCGCCCATACCTGTTCCAGTGCCTCGCGGTCCTTTCGGATTTTATCAGAGACTTCCGCTTTAAAGGTCAACACCCAATCGGCTTCGTTCTGAATATCCGAGTAGATGCGTTCAAACATCTCTTGAACCTCAGTGAGTTGCGCCGGTGTGTTTGCTTCGTGGCGTGCATCGACATCGAAACCCGTCTGTGTCTTGACGAGTTTTTGGAAAGCTTTGAAGGCAGAGCTATGAACAGGTGTATGGGTATTGCCGGGGGTCGGGCTCAATGTCTCATCAAAAGCACGGACGACTTGATCGTGCCAGTCGTAGCAGTCGCTGCGGGCAACACTGAGTGCGTCCGTTTCGCGCTGGATCGCTTGGCACCGTGCGATAACCTCTGGGTCGTCTGTGAGTATGTAGTTATGGATTTTCTTGAGTTGCGTCATGGACAGCTGGTGCGGGATACCGTCTGATTTGATGTTGAACCGCTCGCAGATATAGGCGTTGAAAGCCTCCATTTGGAAACCGTGTCGATCGAGGAACCGGCTGCCGTCGGATCGCTGGTCGAACAGCCCACTTTTCCGGATAGTGTACCAAAATTCGGAGCGTTCTGCGGGCGTGGCTTCCTTCGGCTTCTGACGGACGGCAACCGTGTCGCCTTCCTCGTTTTCGCGATAAGGGTCAGCGATAACCGACCTTAGCGATTCAATCCGTTCCCGTGAGACGTTCCATTCTTTTTCCAACTTCGGGGAGGCTTCGCCAATTAACGATTCCACCTGCTTACGCCAGCGGCGGACGGTGCCTTCACCGACTTTCCACAAGCCGGCGAGGGAGACGTTGGTTTTCCGCAGATATTTCGGGAGCAGGAGGAGTTGGAAACACGCAGCGCGTCGCTCTTGCTCGGTGAATGCGAGTCCGATGCCGGGGGTCGATGCGACATCGAACTGAAAGTTATCCAGCGACATCATTTCGATCCATTCTTCCTCAGTGCCGTCGTGGACTTCAGCGAAAATGAGGTCTATTTCCGCTGCGAGCGCGGCTTTCCTGCGGTGGTGTCCGCACGCCACGAGATACGGCTTATCCGTCTGGATGGGGATGTTCGATGCCTCAAAAGCGATGATCGGGTATTCGGGCAGGTAACCGTTTTGCCGCATAGATTCCGCGAGGCTCTCGATGTGTCCGGGGTGCTCTTTGCGGTTGTTCACTGTCCAGATGTCAGCGAGGTCGTTTGGATGGATCCATAGTGTTTTCATCATGCGAAATGATAGGGGGTAGTCGCCTACTCCCGTCCTGATAGGTTAGGGATAGAGTTCACGCACAAAAACGAGACTGCCGGCTTCATAGAAGGTATAGTGAACCTGCTTTGACGCGATCCCGTCCTTGCACGGCTTGCAGAGTTGGACAACGAAGGTGACGGATCTGCGTCGGTTATCTACTCCGATGCCTCGGTATTCCTGTGTGTCGTGGGAGTCGCACTCGCGGACACAACATTTCGGTTTCTGGGTTTCCATTGGAAAGTCCTCCTAAAAAACGACATAAGCGATCCAGCCGAGAGTCAGGCTCGCGAGGAGGCAAGCGATCTCGGCAATCGTTTCAAGCACAGTGCTTTTAGTGGATGTGAGGGGCGGTCGATTGGCAGGCTCCAGTAGACTGCCGGGGATGCGTTTGATGTGAAGTTTCCGCATTTTTGACTTAAGCGCGCCGATTGCGGTATAATTGCAAATGGCGCGATCCTCCTTAATTGGCGTTAGGGTTGATTTGTTGTCATGGGCGGTGTTGGCGCACCGCCTTTCCTGTTTTAACTCCGTCTCGGTTTGATTCGGAAGTTCCGCTCGCCCTCGTAGGTGAGGGTTTGCAGAACCGCTTCCCATTTGTCGCTTTCCGCCCATCGATGGACGGTGCGCTCGGTTGTGTTGAGCAGGCTGGCGATCTCTTTCGCGTCGCGGGTATGCGTGGCGAAGAGCCCAGCGGCTACAGTGACGAGGATATCTGTCTCGGCTTTACTGCGTTTGGGCATACGCTCTCTCCTTCCTGGGTAGCGTGTGTGCAGGCGGTGGGTGTTCCCGCCTGCGGGTTGGGGTTTATTGAGAAATCTCAATCTGACGCATGACAGTCTCGACTTCCAATTTGACAGGTTCTACGGGTTTCGTGCTGCCATAGAAAGCCGACATCCACCGAATTCTGCGTCAATCTCCAAATCATAGTCGAGTTGCGCTTGTGCCGTCTCCCACATCGCCATCGGAGCGTTCTGGAGATGGATCGCGACGATCTGGATGATACCGGCACGGGTCTTGTTTGAAAGCCCGCCTGCCCAACTGCGCGGTGTGAGATCTCTTCCGGTCGTCGTTTCGTGGGCATACCAGCGATCCCCCGCTTTAACGACTGTGACGTGTAAGCCTCTGAAGCATTTGCCTAACCCTTCCACGCTGTAGCCGGGGGTTGCCGTGCCATTGAGGGTAAGTGTTGTTCGCTTGAATGTCAACATCTGATAATCCTTTTTAAGTTGACTTCAGCGAGGCATTTCAGATAGAATTAAAAATGCCAAGCCGAAGTTGATCCTTTGGGTTTTGGTACCGGGGGGTGTTGCATCACCCCTCATTTACTTATATAGGATACCCTATATAAGATTATATGTCAAGTAAAATCGTATCAATTTAGACTTTTTTCGTAAAAAATTGCGAAATTCGGTCATTTTTTCCCTCCAATCGTGTGAATTCGGCAGGAATTGGGCGGGATCTTGTGAGAGAACGCGCGCCGCGGTGAACAACAGGTGAACAATCGGATTGAAGGTTACTTGACATATTCCCCTTTTGCGCGGGCGTTTCCGCGTTCAGGTTTCGGATCGCTTCTGTGGGAGTGGCGGTTTGATAGCAAATTCTGGGTATCTGAACGGGTATCGCCCGCAATGCCCGCCGGGGTCAGGCGGTGCCCAGTGGCGGCTTTGCGCATGCAATGTCCGCCACATTCTGCTGCTACCCGTTTTGCGAGGGTTTGGATCGCTTCGTGATAGTCCATGCGTGCCGCGTTCCGAACGCCCCGTGCTTTGAGCAGGTGCCGGACGTTCACGAGGTTTTGCCGTTCCACTGTGCGCATTTCCCCTTTAGGTGGGTATGTGCGTAGATAAAAGTTGAGTATCATGATGCCCTCGCTTCGTGTTTCAGTTTCCAAGCCGAATTCTGATAGACCCACTCCACGGCTGAACCGAGATCGGTAATAGCGGTGGGGATCGGACGGGTCAGTTTGAAATCGCGATCAACGACGTTGACAGAATAGCGACCGCGATGATAGTTGAGCCAAGCGACAACAGGGGCACGTTGCGAGCGATATGTCATGTTGCGTTCGTCGAGAAACATCCCAGCGTTTTCGCGTATAGATTGCCACCCCAACCCCTGAATCTCACCGTCTGTGTTAGATGCGGCGGGATGTGCTTGCGAAACGTGCTTTGCTTCAAACTTCTCTTTGGCAGCCCGACTGATGAAAACCACCCATACCTCTTTTTTACCCTGCAGACCGAGTTGGTCGGCAGGGTATTTTGCTGGCGCGTATTGGCGGCGAAGTTCTGCCCGTTTCTCTGCCTCGCGCCACGCGTCCCAGAATTCTGGCGTGGCGATGGCGTAATGCTCATCGTTGAATTCGAGGTTGAAGGCGGTTCTGATTTTATGTTGCCGCTCTTGTTCTCGTGCGCGGTAATACATGAAAAGGGGTTGGCTGCTCATGATGCACCGCCTTTGCTGAGGATTACGTCCACTTCAGCGAGCAGAGTTTTCAGATGGTTTTCCTGATTTTCAATGAGTTGAAAGGTATGTTGATCGAGTCTGTTCAGCCGATACGCCAAACACCCTTGCTGGTAGAGGAACCGGAGCGCATCGAGCAGTGTATTATGGTTGAACTTCATTTTGTAGTGTGCTGTCGCGACGAACAGGATCTCGTCAATAATCAACCAACCGCTGTGGTTGTCTGAGGCGTGCATCCACTTCAGAACTTCAAGAAGGGTTGGAGGCGGAACTTCCTCGGATTTGGAATTCACCGGTGCGGATTTAGGATGGGTTTCCGGTGCAGAAATGGAAGGGGCGGTTTCACGAGGTGCGTTGATATGCCGTGTTAGGAACCCGCCACGTGTCGTGATGTTGAGCGTGCGTTTTCCTTTTGCACCGAAGAGCGTGATTTTGACTTGTTTTTTCATGCGTTGATCCTTAAGTTTTGTTAGGGGGAGCTGCAACTCCCCCTTATGGGTGTTTATCGCCGCCAGGGTGTGAAATTGAGTGTGAGTTGCCCGGAGTCTGTGTCGGTCGGCAGAGTCGGAGTCTCGATTTCATCTGACAGGAGATCGACGGTATTGATGTTGACAGATTTTTCCTCGATGCGCGCACTGGAACGTTCATCGAGGAGGAACGTATAAATTCGGAAGGGATAGACATCGGAGTGGCATACCCAGCTGGGATAGCCACTCAACACGATATCGCCATTTGCGGTTGGATAGAGGAAAAAGGATTTTGTCATGCGATGTTTCCTTTCAAGCGGAAGGTATGCTGACCGAGTGAATTCCGTTTGTGTTCGATATGTCCCGCGTGCCAGAGAGGACGGAGCAGATCAAGGAGGGACGTGGTATTGATTTTGTAGTTGAAGTGCTTGGTAGCAACGACGACGATTTCATCTTCAGTGAGCCAGTCGCCGAAAATGGGGCAATCTGCCATCTTTTGAAGGACGACGAGAATGGCGGTAGGGGAGTCAACTTCTGTTAATTCGGGTTGAGGTTTTTCTATGGGCGTTTTATCGACAGAAACCAACATCGAAAAACTATATTGCGGTTTTGGTGTTTTACTGCCGCATCCACCCCAAGGGCGAATGGTTCGGCAGTGCCAACACTTTTCCCAGAGCTGCCGCTGGTGAGGTTTGATGTCTGCCTCGGCAGGTGGCGGAATAGGTGAGCCGCATTTTGTCCGGGCATCGCCATGTGGTGAGAGCCATACCCATCTGCCTTCGTACCAATGCGGTGCACCAAATCCAGGGTGTTTCCGCCACGCTTCCGCAAGCATTTCAGCGGTTGGAACTTTTTTATCGTTCACTGTAAATTCCTTTTTGGGTTGACTTCGGTAGGATGTTTGCGGTAAGATTAAAACAGCCAAGCCGAAGTTGATCCTTGGGTTTTTGGTTCGAGGGGAGCTGCAACTCCCCTCATTTTTCTTATATATAGGATACCATATATAGGATTATATGTCAAGTAAAATCGTAATAAATTTACATTTTTTTGCCGGAATTCGCTAATTTTTTTGGAAAACACTCAGTTTTTTTGGAGTAGAGTCGGGAAAATAGGTAGAAATTAGGGCAAATTCCGGGAAAAACCGCCAGAAAACGCGCGCCGTGGTCAGCGATTGACGGAGGATCGGTGTGCGGATTACTTGACGTATTCTAATAGTTTTTACTTTGTTCCGCGCCCAATGTGCAAACCCAGCCACGAATTAACCGAAAACCGCCGCGTAACGGAGTGGAGCGGCGACCCGAAGCCCATGCAAGCGAACGCGCCCAACCGACGATGGCCCAGGCCCAACCGAAACTGAACCGAGAACCGCCCACCGCCAAAACACTGCTACTGTTTGATTAAACTCTTTTTCCAAGACTGACAACCCCGCGCAACCGTTGACCTTCGCAAGCCAACCCAACTGCCTGAAACACCCGAATGGTAGGCAGACACGTAACCTTGCGATGATGCTTGTGTATGTTCTGCCAACGTGATTTGGCGTAATCGCCAACCCGTACCAATTCTGCTAAAAACTGCGACAACAGTTAAGCGACCGATGGCGTTGTCTAGAGGGAGGCGGGGCGTGTGCGTTTATAGAAAATCTGCGGGCATGTACTGATTCCGAGTTGGGTATTTTGAGAAGATACATAGCGAAGGCAGCGCGCACAAAGGCGAAGCGACACCCCTGCCTGCGCACGACGACTGCGCCTGCTGTAGCGGTGAAGTGCTGAGTATGTTGTTTTCTGAAAGCCCGCAACCGATCGCTCTGCGACTGCACACGCCAACGGGGGTTGCGGGTGGGTGTATTCGTATTTATAGGGGTTGCGGCGTGATTTGTGATGGCGGGCAATGCGGGTATGCGGCGGCACAACCCGCTTTGCCAAGCGACACGGATATTCACGCTTGGCGTGTCTTTGCTTTTCTCTTTTGTGATGGGACGTTAGATGTAAAGCAAGCGAAGGTTGCGCGCGGGGCAAGTTCCGCCTGCGAAGTTGACAACGACAGTTAGTGGAGTGTGCCGGTAGTGGAGCTTTTTGGAGCGGACGGCTACGAGCGTCCGTGCAGGCACGAGCATAGCGGACTGCCCAAAGGTCGACCGAGCGTAGTAGCGACTGGCGGGCGGTGTGGGTGATGCGGCGGCACAACTCACTACGCCACGCCATCAAGCGGATAATGAGATGAGAGGTCCCTGTAACGCTTGCGCTGTCTTATCTTCTAAAGCGCGTCAGCACCGATTAAGGGGATGGTGGTCGGGCGATTGTGGCGGTGGCTAAAATGGGTATTTATATGCGTTCGAGATGGAAGGTACTGCGCTCTCCGGTACGTGGGTATCGATGCGAGCGTTTGTATGTACCATTGGGGAGGCACGTCCAGGGACTCCAATTTTGGAGATGAAATCTTTTCATCAAAACATGTTTCACAGATTTGGCGGTATATCCCTCGATGGGAGCTGTCTCATGAGAGAGCACCTCGCCCTCGCGATTGTACACGGTGTAGGTGTATCGGAAGTGGAGAAGTTTTTTTAGTCTTCTATCCAAGGCGAGATATTCCAGAGACGTTGCCACCAGTTTCGTTCCAGTAGGCGTGTTAACTTTTCACTACAGGTTTCAAGACGAGTTTTCGCTGCTTCCGCCTGAGCTTTGAAGCGGTTGCGTTCTTCGATAAGTCGCTTATTTTCTTTATGGACGTTGAAGCGTTCGAGTTCGGACTTGAGGGCAATCTCAATGAGTTTCGCTCTTGAGATACCGAGTGCCTCCGCCTTTGCGTCGAGGTCTATGCGTAATTTTCTGTCCACATCACTGGAGACTCTTACTTTTGTCATGGTGGCTCCCTTCGTTAAAAACCTATCCCTTACCCTTTTTTTTAGTTGCCAAAGGTCATTGAGAAATTTCAAAATACAAGAAATCCGGGTTGTGCGGCGTACATATCGCTTCTATTGATAATGATCTGATGCGGGCCCCGGATGTCAACGGCATCGGCGATGACCGTTACCGTCCCTGTTGCACCGAGATAGACGTCTCTGAAGATCGTCAGTGTTATCACGGTATCGACAGGGAAATTGGACGGCACGTCATTCGCTCCCGGGTTCTCCGCCCTTCTGAGCCGAATCCGGGCTCTGCCATCGGTATAGTTTATCTTGGAGGCGATTGTACCTTCAAAATGGTGACCGTTATCCCCGACGATTCTGATTTTATGGAGCTCGTTGATGATCGCATCTATCGTGCTACGAATATCGATGCCATCGCTGTTCGTGTGTGCGATAGTGATATTAAGAAATGAACCGCCAAGGGTCAGTGTCGCATTGCCACTGGATAGCTCTGAAGTCGTGACCGTGAAGCTGCCGAGAGGCGTTTGAGCGATTGTCGGTTTATCGCCTTCCCCGCCTGTCCAGTCGGTGATTTGCATGACCCGCCGCTCACCATCGGAAGCCACTGTAAATATAGGAAACCAGCCATCAAACGTTTCTGAACCGTCGCTGGCGTTACTCCCGTAATACCTGCTTACGATTCCGCCTCGTATCATTTGCTACTCCTTACGCAAGCGTGCGGAAACCCAGTGCCTTGTGGCGCACGCTGCCGACTACCCGTGTACGTTGTGTTTCGCGATGTGGACTTCAGCCCCAGCGTTTGCGGTCGTGAGTCGGTACTCGTAGTCTCTGACGAGTCTGACATCGAGGACATCCCCGACTGTAGTCAGTGTGATTTCTTGACCGTTGAATCGGGTGTTATGCCACGTTGTCGTGCCTGGGACTCGAGCTTGCAGGACGACGTCGTCTGAGGCATAAGTTGTGCAGAGGAGTTGGAATTCGCCCGCCCAGTCTTTGCCGAGTATTTGGTCATCAGGCGTTTCGGTTTGATCGGTCGCGAGGAGTGTGTGTGGCATGCGTTGCTCCCAAAAGAAGGTTTTAAAGTGTGCTAAAGTTGCGAAGTGTCTCTAAAGTGTGCAAGTGTGCAAGTGTGCAACTTCCCAACTTTACGGATGTTAGAACGCTTTCTAACGTCTTTAAGTATATAGGGGTTTTGGCACGGGATAGCAGGGATTCGGAAATGTGATATGCGGATTTACAATACATACGTAATACATTTAGGAAAAAGTTATCAGGGGTCGGCAATCAGCACGCTTGGCTTTCAGCACGGGGGCTACGCCCCCTTTCAGCAGTCAGTAGAGCCCTGTAGTTGGGGTGAAGGTGCGTTCACGCCACCCCACCCTCTTCACTGATCGCTGACCGCCGATCGCTGACAGCCATTCCTCTGACCGCTGACGGCCGATCGCTGACCGCTATCCTTGCTGACTGCGGATCGCCATAAAGTAGGATTTTGACAATCCATTTAAAAACCCCGTTAAGAAAGGGTTGGCTTTCGCAAGAATGGATCTGTGTCTCGCCTTCAGGTTCGATCGGATCTGCCCAGTCTTGCCATTGGAGCGTTTTGAATGGAACAGCGTAGAAGTCCAGGCATTTTTGGAATTCGGGGATACTTGGATTTTCGACGCGTGCGATGGCCTGCTGTCGTGCTTCGGTGATGTCGGCTGCGCCAAAGACTTCGCGATGGAGGCAACTTGAAAATCGGACGTTTGGATGGTCAGATGGGATTTTCGGGGCGGTTGTGATGCCGACGCGTGCGACGGAAATATCGGTTTTGTAGTATTTCATGGATTCTCCTATTTTTTACCGCATAAGGAAATCTTGTTGCGCTGGGGTGTATGCTTCTTCGGAGATGCCGAGTGCTTCTCGTTTTTTCAATCCTCGAGACACTCTTTCTCTATGCCGGGAATAAGGTGGCTGAGATGGTTGACGCAAGCGGATTTCAGTTCCCGGAATTGTTCAGGCGTGAGGTCTTTCACATGGAACGGATGGATCTCCAAACGAAAAATGTTTGGATTTGGGGAGTACTGTAGCATCGCAATCACTTTCCCGACAGACACGGCAGTTTGCGTGAGCAGTGAGTCTGTCTCTGCCTGTTCTTTCTGCTTCTCGAGATGTGCTTTCACTTTCCCCGGTAGTACCGGCTCGTATGCTTCGGGGACATCCATTCGGTTTTTCATTGTCAGTAGCTCCTTAGGGTGGATTTCCAGTCGCTAAAGGGAGACCTTCATACCCGCCCACACTCAAAGTTGGGTCGCGATTCGGAGATCGCTCCTACATGGGCTTTACTATATTTTTAGGATTTACCCGACCTGCCTCAATATCTTCTGAAGAATCGGTTAAGTTCCCTATCAATTGCACGGCGGGCGACATCCACTGCTGACACACTCTTCGCCCGTGCGATTTCTCTGATGTCTCTCCACTGTTCCGGTGTAAAAAGTTTGCGTTCCTCTTTCGTGCCCTCGCGTTCTGCGTACTCGTCGATGGCGCGTCGGACGATTTCAGATTTCAGCAAACCGGTCTTTTCGTGCTGTTCCTTTATCCATTGAATCTGTTGTTGGGTAATTGTGAAGGTGGTTCTTTCGAGTTTTGACATCTGGTGTGTGTTCTCCGTTGGTGAGCGGACGGGTATGATGGATTACTGATTTTATAATATATTAGTTTATCATAAGTAAGAGATTTTTTCAAATAGATTTTTAATAGCGGTCAGCAAGAGTAGCGATCAGCAATCGGCAGTCAGCGGTCAGAGGAATGGCTGTCAGCGATCGGCGGTCAGCGATCAGTGAAGAGGGTGGGGTGGCGTGAACGCACCTTCACCCCAACTACAGGGCTCTACTGACTGCTGAAAGGGGGCGCAGCCCCCGTGCTGACAGCGAAGCGTGCTGACAGCGAAGCGTGCTGACGGCTGACCCCTGATAACTTTTTCCTAAATGTATTACGTATGTATTGTAAATCGGCATCTCGGTGTGCTGAATATGCTTTCAGGGGTTGGGATCGGCAAAGTATACTATTTTCAAAGTCTATTTTGGTTTGGAATTCAGGAGCGTGTGTTTTTCCTGAGTCGATCCAAATTCTAACAAAATGGAAAGAACCCGTCCCCAAAGTGCCAGAATTAGGTCTGGAAAGTATCCAAAGAAGGTCTGAATTGGGTCTGGCAAGTATCTAAAGAAGGTCTGGAAAGTCTTCAAAAGGGGTCTAAGACCATGTCTGAGTCCTATAGAACCGCTCCACTTGACGCGCCGATTATGGAGTGCCTTTCAAGCGGTGAAAAACGGAATCATGAAATTTATGAAGCCGTGGAAGGTTCGGTCTCCTCTATCAAGAAACGCCTTTCGGTACTCACAAAATATAAAAAAATTAGCAAGAAAGGGCGAGGGAGATATGCCTTACTGGAGCCGCCAATAGAGGTGCAGGATGCCCCGGCGGCACCTAAAAATTCGCGCGGAGAGTCTGAAAACACAGAAACAATTAACAAGATGTTAAATCTCTATGACAAGTTACTGGATACTGTTTCGGTTTCGATTGAAGGTGAGGACTGGAAGGGAATCGTAGAAAAAATTGAGACGATCAAAAGCCTTCGGTGGTTAGGTGCGACGGTTGACCAGTTGATGAAGCGGTGGTATCTGGTGCATCGGGGGTATGACACGAACACCCGTCAAGCTGTAGAGGATGCCAAGCACAAGACCGTGGAGCGCGAAAAGCAAGACCTTGAAAACGCGCCGCCTGCGGATCAGAGGACGGAGGTTGGACACTTCCATTCGGATCTGAAAACGGTGTGGGACGCGTTACCGGAATCAGAGAAAAAATCGAAAACGGTGTGATGGATGCAGAGAAAGCGTGTCATCAGCTGGGGTCAGAGCGAACTGCATTATTATCCCTACGGGGAGATGCTGAAACTCTTTACCTCGATGGAGACGAGTGTCAAGATAGCGGGCGGGACGTATGATGCTGGAAAAACGTATGGTCTCGTCGCTTACATGCACTTCTTAGCATTGAGGTATGAGGGTGCGCGTATGACGTTTGTGCATCGGAGTCTGAACCGTGTGTATCGGAACATCATCCCGACCTACGAGAAGTTTCTCGGTTATAAGCCGCCGAGTCGCGATGATAATCCGAAAGGGTTGGAAGTCACGCGTTTTGGAGGCGAGCGTCCGGAGTTTTTCGAGTACGATAACGGCACTCGGATTTACATGAACGGGCTGGACAAGCCGCAGAACCTGTTATCCGATTTCTTTGATGCGGGATTTGTTAACCAAGCGGAGCTGTTACCTTTCGGTGCGTGGGATGAGTTAACAGCGCGTGTCAGTGAACGTGCCGGCAGAATGCCGATTGCCTATCTGGTCGGCGACTGTAATCCGAGTGTCCCTAATCACTGGATCCGCCAGCAAGCGAAGGAAGGGAAACTTGAGTTTTATCGAATGTCTTTCCTCGACAACCCTGAGATTATTGAGCAGGGTTCAGAGCGGCTGAAAGATTTCAAGATTGCGTTTGAGAATAATCCGAACAAGGAGTTGCTGAAAGAAATTGAGGATTTGTTCACGCCGAGCGGCTTACGACGGGTCGAGAAACTCAAGAATCTGGAGGGGTTAAGATTTAAGCGGGGGTTTCTCGGCGTGTGGGCATCGGGGGAAGGGTTAGTGTTTGAAGAGTTTGAACCCGAAACGCACATTGTGGATACAACGATCATGCCGAACTGGAAACGGTATCTGAGTGTTGACTGGGGGTTTCGGAATCCGGCGAGTGTGATTTGGTGGGCACTGAGTCCTGACGATCGGCTTTATGCCTATAAGGAGATTTACAAGCCGGGGTTAACAAAACCCGACTTGATACGGCTCATCAAAAAGAACTGTGATCCTCGTTATGATCGGATCCAGCATGCCGCGGTAGACAGTGCCGACCAAGACGGTGTAGAGCAACTCCGACGTGCAGGTTTCCGAGTGAACGAACCGAAAAAGGACCGCGTCGCGCAAATCGATGCGGTCAAGGAGCGGCTCAAGAAAGACCCCAGCGGTGAACCTGCTATTTTTTTCTTACGCGATCGGCTGGTGCATCCGCCAGATGAAGACCTGAAAGACGATTACCGTCCTGTTGAGGTCACAGATGAGTTTTTGAGTTTGAGTTATGCCGAGAAGCTCAAAGGCACGCGAAGAGACGATGAGGATGTTGTCGGCGACAATCACGGGATAGATGGCACGAGTTATCTGGTACAGAGTTTAAAGGGGCAACGGGGTATCGGGAGCGGACGGGTTATCCACGGCAGTGTGAAGATGAGGTAATTAGCGATCAGTTGTCAGCAGTCAGCGGGAATAGCCGTCAGCAAGGATAGGGGTCAGCGATCGGCTGTCAACGGTCAGTGAAGAGTCACTCGTTTAGGAAAACCCTTTTACCGATACCTGAAAGCGAAGCGTGCTGATACCTGACAACTGAAAGGGGGCGCAGCCCCCGTGCTGACAGCGAAGCGTGCTGACAGCGAAGCGTGCTGATGGCTGAAAGTGAGCGAAGCGAACGCCCTGACAGCCGACCGCTGACAGCCGATCGCCACAAAAACATGAATCTACAACGAACCCTTCAACGCGTTAGCAAGCGACTCTTTGGTAGACCCCCTCCGCGTTCCCGTAACACCCGGGCGCTGACGGGGGGTCGTGTCTCGATGCAGGATCCGCACCGGCAGCACACGATGTATCATGTGGCACCCCCGGAGCGGTCGCGAAGTGTCTGGCAACTGAAAAACTGGACGGAAGAGGAATTGCTCCATCTGTCAGTGGATCAGTTCATGAAGATCGTGACGAGCATCAGTCCTGAGGTAAAAAAAGCATATGAGGATTTCCTGCGCAACGCCAATGAATCTTGGGGCTACCAAGTGAAGCCGAAAGGTGCGACCCCGATTATCGACGATTTCTTTTCGAGACTTGCGGAAAAACACCACGACCCGGACGTGTTGATTGATAGAGTCTTTGCTGGCATCTACAAAGGCGGTGCTCTCTTTTGGGAGTTGGAACTCAACGAAACCGCGGACATGGCGATGGACATCGCGGTGATGGATCCGTATGTCGCGCGTTTCAACCGCATGGGAAACGATTGGCTTTTGGGTCAATGGCAGAACGGGAAATGGGTATCGCTGCAGGACGATCCGACGGTGATGTATGTGCCGTTCAATGCGGGGCCGAACGAACCCTTCGGCAAATCTATGTTGGAATCGGCACCGTTGGATGTGATCCGGATGCTGGGTGTGATGAACGACTTCCGGAGGGTGCTGGAATCGCAGGGCTGGGCGCGTTCAGATTTCACTGTAGATACTGAGAAACTTAAGGATTTCATGCCTCCCGAGATCATGGGGGATGTGGACGCGGAAGACGCGTTCATCCAAGAGTTTCTGAGTGGTATCAATGAGAAGTACTCGACGCTGAAGCCGAATGAAGGGTATGGGCACTTGGACATCGTGACGGTGAATATGCCGAAGGGCGGTCAGATGCAGACCTCGTTCTTCGGGCTCGTCGATGGACTGATGCGGTTATACGATAGGCGGGTCGGACGAGCAACGGGTTCAACGCCGATCAAGCAGCACTCTAATGAGAACGTCGCGGAGACACATGCCGTGGAGCAGCGCAAGGATTATCGGATCAACATATCGAGTATCCAGTCGACTGTAGCGGGTGTTTTTTCAACGCTGCTTGGGTATGTGTTACGAGCGGAGGGACGGCAGGGGCAGGTGATGTTCTATTTCGAGAACACACCGGATCCGCAGGATGTCAAGGACATGGCGGAGGCAGAGGGTGTCGAGATTGACAACCTCAAAAAACTGAGAGAGTTACAAGACATGGACGGCATCGAGGCAAACGTTTACCAGGATGCCGTCAACACATACACGGCGAAGCAGAAAAAACATTCGGCGGGAATCCGGGTTTACGGTGGAAGGGTTCATCAGCGGTGAGTTGAAGGAGGATCAATTGTGGAAGACATACGACTTTTGCCGGTCACGATTGGGACGCGTGCGATGCACGCCGACCTACCGGAAGAGGACGACGATAAGTACTGGGTTCGGATCACAGCAAGCAATGCGGAATTGGATCATCACAACTCCATCATGGATCCGAAGACGACCTTGAAAAACTTTGAGAAGGATGCGAAAGCGGAGCCGGGCGTGGCGTTGAAGGACCATCACGCGTGGCGGTCTTTCGGGTATGGACGCTCGGCAGATGCGATGCTGACGGCTGCAAACGAGTTGCTGATCGATTTCTTTATTCTCAAAGACATGGAATATGACGGAGGCAGTCGTGAGTTCCGAAGTTCTGAGAAGTTGATTCGTGCGATAGAACACGGTCTTATCAATCAGGTATCTATTGGGTTTTATGGTGCCCGTGAGATTTGTAATTTGTGTAATTTGCCTATCCGGCGGTATTCCTATTGGGAGTGGGAGCCGGAACGTGAGGGGCAGTGCACCCACAAGATGGGGAAGCAGTACGAAAACAAAAACGGCAAACTGGAGACGGCGACGTATACCGTCTATGATGCCCGGCTCAAGGAGGTCTCGCTTGTTGAGTTTGGGTCTAACCGAAACACTGCGATCGAGAAGAAACGCTACCTCTCCGACCTGTCGGCGGGCGAGGTAGCCGAAGTACGCAGTTTCATGGAGGAACTCCTAATGACAGATCAAGAGTGGATTGAGAAGTTGCGCGATGCGTTGAAGGTCCCGACACTGAAATCTACGGATGAACCCGATGCGGTTGTGCAGGCATTGGAAACCGAGGTAGCGACTCTTCGCACCACGGTTTCAACCCAGAAAGACGAGATCGCCGATCTTACTGCAGCGTCGCAGGCTGTGGACACGGAGAGTCAGGCATGGGTCACGAAGATGCGTGATGCTTTCGGTCTCAAGGATGTGCGCTCGACAGATGAGCCGGATGCGGTCTTAGAGAAAGCGAAGGATGAAGTCACGGGTCTCCGTGAGGACGTTGAAACCCAGAAAGACGAGATCGCCGACCTGCAGGCGGATGCCGAGGACGGCAAGGCGTATCGTGAAGCCCGGGTTGATGAAGCGATCAAGCAGGGCATCCGTGCGTATGGTGACGACTTCGACGAAGAATACCATCGCGAGTATTACGGCGACATGCCGCTGGAGAAACTCGAAGCGCATATCGCCCAGAACAAGAAGAAGGGGGATACGGCGTTACCGGCAGGCAGATCAACGCGTGATGACCATGAACCGCCCCCGGAGCGAAATAAACGGACACCGCGTCAACGGAAACGGAGATGGCGGTAATTATAACAGTCAGCAGTCAGCAAGAATAGCGGTCAGCGATCGGCGGTCAGCAGTCAGTGAAGAGGCACTCGTTTAAGAAAACCCTCTTTACCGATACCTGACAACTGAAAGGGGGCGCAGCCCCCGTGCTGAAAGCGAAGCGTGCTGATCGCTGATGGCTGAAAGTGAACGCCCCGATAGCGAATAAAAGGAGGAATGAGAAATGGCTTTAAAAGAACACCCATTTGTGGTGACGACGAGTCTCCCGCATGATAAGGCGACCATCCACTATGACGTAACGCAGAAGAACCGTAGCGCGGCAGTCGGGAAGGTCTATCGTATCAATGCCGAAGGCAAGGCGGAGTTACCCGCGAATGGCGAGGCATTCGATGGCGTGATTATCGCTGTTGACGCTACACAGATCACCGCGGCGTACCTGTTTGGGGGGCTGCGTGTCCCGATTGCCAACGGTGCGACGGTTGCACGCGGCGATAAACTTGTCGCTGGGCTTGGACCGAGCAATGCGAAAGGGTATGTGAAAGCCGTGAGTGCGCCTGCGGCTTTACCTGCCGACCTTGCCGATATATCTGGCTCGGATGTTGGCGACGCTGCGGGGATCGCAACGGCTGACAATGCAGAACGCGGCCAGATCAACAGCGTTTCCGCAACCGTGAGTGACGTAGTTGACGCGCTGAAGGGCAAAGGCTCGGTGCTGGACTTTGACACAACGCATGCCCTTCTCGCGTTTGGGGGGTAGGAATTAACGGTCAGGCAAGAATAGCGATCAGGTATCAGCGGTCAGCGGTCAGTTGTCAGCGGTCAGGCAAGAATAGCGATCAGCGGTCAGGCGGGTTTCTCCGAAACCCTTTCAGCCATCGGTAAAGAGGCAGTCGTTTAAGAAAACCCTTTTTACCGATACCTGAAAGCGAAGCGTGCTGACGGCTGAAAGCGAAGCGTGCTGACTGCTGACAACTGAAAGGGGGCGCAGCCCCCGTGCTGAAAGCGAAGCGTGCTGACCGCCATTCTTCTGATGGCTATTCCCGCTGATACCTGAAAACTGAAAGCCGACAATTGTAAAAAAGGAGAGAAAAATGCCTTTAATGACGACACGAGAAATCGTAGAAAGATATGGGAATGCGTCGCAGCGTGCTGGGCTTGTTGAGCAGGCGGCGGATGCGGGCATGCCGTTTTCTGCGTATCTCGATTCTCAATATGACCCAGAGAAAGACGGTGAGTTAGGAGCGGATGCGGAACGGCGTTCGGGGTTTGAAGTGGTGCTTGACGATTTGGAGATGACCACAGAATGTAACCCTGCGGCGGGGATCTGGCCGACTCGGTGTGAGGCAGTGATCGGGGATCCTGCCAAAGAGTTGGCGCTCAAAGAGTTGTGTCTGAATGCGTATCGGAGTACGGTGTATCGACCGCAGATCGAAGCCGCGGCGCGAAAAGCCGAAAGACGTGCGCGTTGGGAGCGTGCCGGCACGTTCCAAGACGTGCATGATACGCCCCCGGGTTCCACGATCACCCCTTACTATGATGCGATGGCGCATTGGGATGAGGACGTAGAGGTCGACATCGCCCTTGAGGAACTCACGACGCGGATGGCGGAGACGAGTAAGAAAGACTACCGTGCCACGATCCTTGAGTATGAAAAAGATGCGTTTCGTGAGGAACAGCGGACACCTGGGGCGGATCCTCCGATGGCGACCTTCGACACCTCTGAACGCCCGATCCAGCCGAAAAAGCGGATGTTAGCGATCCCGTTCACGTATGAGCATTTGCGGGAAGTCGAGTTCATTGACAAAGCGATGGAACACGTTGAGGAGATCGGTGTCCAGCGGATCATGGCGAAAGTGGATGAAGGGCTTGAGACGATGTTTCACGGTGCGGGTGGCGACGACCTCGGGGGTACGATCCTTCGGCTTCAGAGTTTAGACTCCGAGGCAACAGACAGCATGACCCCGAAAGCGTGGCTTGCGCTCCAGAAAAAGTTCAAACGTTCGTATCTGCTGACCTCTGCGATCGGTACGGATGAAGATGTTACGGATCTCCAGTTAGCGAAAGTCGCCGGGACGAATGTGATGTTAGTGAACATGAACGAGCGTCCGAATGCGGTCATGAGCGGTTGGGGTGGCACCTTCTCTGTGATGAACCAGTTGTCTCAAGGCACTCGGGTAGGGTGGCATGACTACTGTGAGAACCGGATTCAGGCGGGCAGTGGCAACAGTGCGACGAAGTACAATGCGTTTGTTGTGTATGACAAGCGGAAAGCGGTCGAGTATGTGTCTCAAATGAACACGGACATCATCGAGACGACGCGGGATATGCTCAAGCAGGTCGAGTACATCGTCTGCTCCGAGATCTGGGGCTGGATTTCCTATCAGCCGAAGAAAGCGATCTACATCGTCGTGATGGGGAATCCGAACGCGAACGCGAATCTCAAGGTTGTGGAGTAGGACGTACAAATGCCAGCGACGCTACTCACTTCAACCCATTACGATGCGGTGCGAGGGTTGATTGCGCCGGATGTCACTGCGGTGCATCTCTCAGATGCCTATCTATCGCAGCAGCCCTTTGCTCCGGATGCTGAGCGTGAAGTTCGCAAACGTCTGTCGGCTGTGGGCATTGATGTGGACACGCTGACAGGTGATGCTCGCGACGATGCGCTTTTAGCGATGATGCATCAGTGTGCCTCGGCGTTGTGTTTGACGGCACCGCAGATGATTCGGCAGACGCAACTTCAGGTTGTCACGGAAGTGCAGTCCATCGACTGGAAAGAGAAGCAGGCATTCCATTTGACGAAGGTTCAAGAGAAGGTCGTTGACATCGTGGAGAGCGGTGCGACATCCGATGGTGCTTCAAGCAAAGGGACGCGTCGGAAACTCCCGTTTGCTGCTGTAGGTACGGAGCGTCGGGAGGTCGGAGCGCCTACGTATCCGGTGCCTCGGCGGGTGATTCCCTATAACGATTAGATGCGGGCGAGGGACCCTCGCCCCTACGGGGGGTACGGATGCGTTTTCGGATTCCGCCGGAAAATAAGGAAACGGTGACAGTGATACGTCGATCGGCTTTAGAACGTGATGGCGAGGCGACGGTTGCTGCAGATGTGGTCTGCAGGATAGTACCGCCGCCGGATTCCGTGAATGCGCGTCGGGATTCTGTTGAACTGAATTCGGGTGTTCCGATAGAAGAGTCGCACTGGACGGCACTGCTGGAGGTGCCGAACCTATCTATTAAGAAAGGCGATTTTGTCAAGCGTGCGGATGACTCGGAATTGCGGATTGTGGGTGTGCTGACGATGACAGGTAGCCATGTCATGCAGCTGCAACTTTTACATCGAGGAGTTTTATAGCCATCAGCGATCAGCGGTCAGCGATCAGGGATCAGTGAAGAGGGTGGTGTGGCGTGAAAGCACCTTGGCCCCAGCCACAGGGCTCTACCGAAAGGGGGCGTAGCCCCCGTGCTGAAAGCGAAGTGTGCTGACCGCTGAAAGCCACTAAGGGAGTTGCTATTATGGTTGACATCCATTTCGATACGCTTTTGCGAGTAGAGGCATTGGTTGAGAAGATCGGTGCGCGTTTGGAGAATTACACGCGATTCTGGATGGACTTCGTTACGCCCTTCACTCTTGGAGAAATCGAGGATATTTTTCAAACCGGGGGCCGCGGTTCGTGGGCGCATTTGGATCCGTTATATGCGGCACGAAAAGCGGTGTCGCATCCTGAGAAAGGGATACTTCGCCGCAGTGACGTATACTTTGGGGCAGCAACGTCTCTGAACCATCCGGGTAACCTCGCTGAGTTTGGACCCACGGAGATGGTGTTGGGTGTCAGGGATGCGTATTTCGAGTCAACGTTTGGCGCGAATTACCCAGCGATCCATGAGGCAGGCACTGCGGAAGGGAATCTGTCGGCGCGCTCGGTGTATGCGTTGATTGTCGCGGGCGAACGATTTGAGGAACGGATGGGGCAGCTCGGTGAGAAATGGCAGGAAGCGGAAATCGCTGTTTTAGAGAGAGGACTTTAAGATGGAATTCATAGGTGCTTTACTTTCTACAGTGGATATGGACATGCAAAAAGTGATTCAGTTGGTCTATATCGTGATTTTGATTTGGATGCTGACAATCTATGTTCCCAAACGCGAAAAGGAATTTGCAAAGGAGCGTGCAGAGCGAGAGAGGGCATTCAAGGAGGAGCGTCAGGAGCGCGATAGCGCGTTTCTTGAGACGATTAACTCCTATCGTGAGGCACTTATCAGCTTTCAAGAAAAGGAAGATGCCTCGCATGCCAGTATTATCCAGATGGTATCCTCGCATGACCAGAAAACACGGGAAGGGCATAAGCAGATGGTTCGGATACTCCGTGCAATCGCGGATAAGTTGGATACGAAACTTTATGAGGATTAGCAGATGGCGAGCGAACTATGAATACGAAAAAGATCGGACGCGAGACAGATGAAAAGGACTCCACGACCTCTGTGTGGGCGAACTACATCCTCGCGGCAGCTGTCATTGTTGGGTTAATCATCCTCGATATAAAGACGGATAAGGGAATCCTTGATGGTTCGATTATCGGTATGATCGTTTTAAAAGCGTTGGATGGCTTGACCAAAATGAACGACTACTTTTTTCCCGGAAGGAGCCGAAACGCTCCCACTCCACAAAATGGACAGGGGACCCAATAAGATGTTAGAGAAACTCAAAGAGAACATAACCGCCCTGAAAGCACACATCACCCTCGACGAAGGCGAGGAAGAAGAAGCCTATCTGGACAGTAAAGATAACTGGACAGTCGGCATTGGACACTTACTCTCCGCGGAACAGACCGACAGGGAATTGCGTGCCATGGGATTAGAGGACGAATTAGACAACTGGGAAGGCTTTAAAATAACAGACGCACAGATGCACGAGTTGCTCGACATCGACATTGACGACACGATGACCATGTTGAAGATTTCGTTTGACGCGACCGAGTTAGCGAAACTCGATTCTGTTCGCTTTATTTCCCTATTTAGCATGGCGTACCAGTTAGGAAGTGTTGTCAAGTTTCCTGCGATGGTAGATGCTATCAAGCGAGCGGACTGGGACAGAGCCGCAGACGAGATGGTCTACTCGTGCGGAATGAAGAAAAACAAACGTTCCCAGTGGTATAAGGACACCCCCAATCGATGCCAGAAGATGTCGGACGGGATGCGATGGGGGGCGTGGGAGAACCCGAAAGCAGGCGACCCTGTTACGGAGATCAGCGCATCCCTGAAAGAACACGAGATTCGACAATTGACCGATGCGCAGTTGCTTGCTGAAATCAAAAGACGTATGGAGCAAGCATGATCCATCGCCGAGCTCAGATCGTTGATGCCCTTTATGAACTGTTTGCGCAGCTCAAAGCACCGACGGGGTTTCCGCTCCGAGTCAAGACGGTTCAAAAGCGATACGTGCACTGGACGTCGCTTGACGAGCAGGGGGCGATCCCGGCATTATTGCTGAACTACGGCGATAACCGGCGCAAACGCAAGGGCGGTCCCACTGCTGAGCATGCAGCGTTAGGAGAAACCGAGGAGTCTCTTCCGTTTGCGCTGACAGCCGTTTTGAAAGAAACGCCTGAATTCCCGAAACCGATTACGGACCAAGTGTCGGACACGATTTATACGATTGAAAGGCTCATCAACGGGACACCAGATTTAGATATAGACGGTGTCGTGGATACAGAAGTTGAAGGCGATCGCAATTCGGAAGGTGCGATTAGCGCGCTGCAAGGCACACCGTTCGAGGTGATTAAGTTTCGGGTGGTTGTGACGCATATATACCCATCAAACACATCGGTGTAGGGGGTATGGGGTATGGGTGATAAGTGATGGGTTAAGAGATTTACTTGGAACAGCGATCTCTTAACGCAAAACCAACAACCCACTACCGATACTCCAAAAACATGGAGGACAGGACAATGGCAACGAGACAAATAAAAGCGGAAGATACGTCTATGGTTTTTGGGCGGGGGCCTGACATTACAGACAGGGACGACCTCGTCAAAAAAGGGAATGGGAAGATACGGGAATACCTTGTGACATCGTGGGAGCACGATGAGGATTCCGAGCTGCTTGAGAATCAAGCATTGAGTCCGGGGCGTGCGGGTGTTTCCGATGAAATCAACTTTTTATGGGGGTCGGGTCCATTTTCTGTGCAGATCCCTTCAGAAGATGGGTTTCTTGATCTTGCACAGGCGCTCCTGAACGATCCGAACCCTGTGAGCGTTGCGATCCCCAGTAAAACGCTTGTTGCGGCGGGAACGGATGTGGACGCTGTCGCCGCGGGGACCTATTTCACTGACACAGCAGATGCGACGGTGACAATCGTTGACGACCAGGGCTTGTCAGGTGCCGCCACTGCGAATAAAGCGATTGCCAATAATCTGAATGCGTATCCACAAGCGCTCATGCTGACGGTCACACCCGATAGTGACGCGGATCTCACAAACGCAAGTACCGACGCAACGATTGTCATTTCTTACACTGACGCGGATAGCGAGACCCAGACGCTCACACTGACGTTCGCGGATGCAGCGAAAACCACGGCACAGACGGTGAGTCTCCCTGCGGGTGCAACCCTCACACGCGTCAGATCGACGGGCTGGAGTGCTGGCACTTTCAGCATCACGACCGCGATTGCCGGCAATGTCGTTCGGAACCCGGAACCCGATCGTCCGGGTCAAATCCGCGTGAAATACACAGGCACGCTCACCGACCACACGCTGCTGATCCGGGGTGTGCGGCGTGTTGGACTCGCTTCCAATGACACACTTCCGATGAGAGAAGAGATCGATCTGGATGCGGATGTCCTCACGGACAAGTATTTCCATAGAATCAATAAAGTCGAAGTCAAGGATGCCGACGGTAAGGTTGTTGCTGTTGCTGACTTGGATGGCACAGTAGAGATGATTGCGGAGCCAGGTGGGTATGAGACGACGTTAAAGGTTGTCAACGATGATCCGGAGGGTTTGACGTTTGAAGCGGATGTCGGGGGTGAGCCGCGGGTGGTGAACCGTGGCGTTGTGATCAGTGGTGACATAGAAATCGGAGATACGATCAGTGCGACGTATAATCTGCTTTCCAACCGTGTGGACAAACGCCAAACGATAGAGGAGCGGGACGAGCCGCAGTTCAAGTCGATGATGCATCAAGATAGAGAAGACCATCCAGGGCTTGCGGATCGCGATTTTGAGCGAGTCACATCACGTTTCTATGCGGGGCATGGAAGGTTCTTGGAACTCGATGGTGAGGCGGTTATCTGCAACTCCATAGGATTGAATGTCGAGCACAACTACGACTTCGTGCAGGGAAAGGTACCCGGAATGTTTCGTCGAGACACGGATGCGAATGCGCGCCGCTTAACGACAGCATCGGTGAACACGAACTACGAGTCGGGCTCAAGTGAGGAAGATATTTTTGTGCGCTGGGATGAGAAATATCGTAACCGGGAAAAAGTCAATGTAGGCGTAGGAACGTATCAGTGGCTTGGGAACGGACGGCAGTTATCCGTCACCTACACAATGAAAAAATGCGATATCCAGTCGCCGGTGCGTGTGCCTGCGACAGGTCCGGGAGTCGTCCCTGTGACTGTAGATTTGAAAGCCCTGCCGCTTGAAGGTGAAACGGACGGGGAGATAGCAGTCACGATTATCTCCGATGATCAGTGGGGTTAATGGCAGTCGGGAGTCAGGTCGGTGGCTCTGCCACCTTTCAGCCATCCGTCGTTAGAAGAGGTCTTGTCAATGTACCCAAGCCTAAAGACTTGGGCTTGTTAAAGCGTTAGCCCCAACAAGCCCGCAATAGTAGTGGGTTTCTCGTTTCATAGAGGATGGTATCCCATACCTCTCCACGAAGGGCGCAAGCCGCCCTGAAACGTATGTTTAACGCCGCGTTGTGGTCGCGGTCGAGTTCTAAACCACAGGATTTACAATGGAACCTGCGTTCAGACAACTTCAGTTTAATCGGCGATTTTTGACAGCATTCCGAACAGGTTTGGCTGGTATTGTGTGGCGGCACTTGATGGAAATGTTTACCCTCGCGCTTTGCTACCCAGTGGCACCAGTCAAAGAACATCCCCCAAGACGCATCAGCAATCGACTTGGCAAGGTGGCGGTTCTTCACCATGTTACTCGGTCTAAGTTTCTCAGCAACCACTGCATCAAATCCTTTGTGGTGAAAAAGCTTATATGCTGTTTTCGCGATAAAATCAAGACGCTGACAGGCAACAATATCCGCTTGCTTTGCCAACGCGTCTTTCGCCTTATACCAGCGTTTGCTCCGGTATTGCTTGCGAGAAAGGGCTCTCTGCAAGCGTATCAACTTTTGTTCCGCTTGTCGATAAAATCGGGGATTGGGTTTCCTCTCACCTTCGGAAGTCGTCAGAAACGCGTGTGTCCCGACATCGACACCACAAGCAGATTTGGGAACACATTTGGGTGTGTCAGGCACTTCACAGACGATGAAGCAATACCAGCCGCGTGCCGTCTTTTTCAACGTGACCTCTTTCGGGTCTCCATTGAGAGGCCGGTGCTGGCGGATAGCAACTTCACCGAGTTTCGGCACTTTCAAACGGTTGTACCGAGTGCCTGTTTCACGGATTGGATTTTGACGAACCCTTTCACCTGTCTTGAGTGTGTGTTTTCGCAAAGACCAAGACAGGGAATGAACGGAACGCTTGAATCTCGGATACCCCTTTTTCTCCACACCTTCGCGACATCGGCGGCGGAAATGTTCATGTGCGGCGTTGACGCGCTTGATTGTCGAGACCTGCATATCCTGCGGGTGATCGGAATAATGCGAGTTAGAGGCGCGAAGGTTCTTCAGATGGTTAATCTGGTCATACATCGACACAGACTTCTGACCATACTCCCACATCTGATGACGCATCTGAAGCATATAGTTTTGCAACTGCTTCTGGTGCCGAAACTCCGCAAAAAGCCACTGCTCCTCTATTTTTCTAGGATACGCACGATATTTAAATGTTTGCTTCAAGGTTTTCACGTATCACGCTTTTATCCCCTACAGAGTGGGAGGCAGACACGTCACCGGGGTCCCCACCCGTTACTGGGAAGGGGGCGGTGACGCTCTGTATGTCTGCCAACGTGATACATCTATTAAACCACAATTTATTAATGGGGTCCAGTGTTTTTTCAAAAAAACGCTGTGGCCTTACACACGAGGACGGTTTTTCCTCCCAAGTCTAAAGACTTGGGTTTCCAAACCGACACTTTGATGAATTCTAAAATTCAGGAACAACTGGATCGCCAGATCGAAGAGAAACGGGTTTCGCAAGTCGTTGAGCGCGCAGAAGCCCCAGCGTTGACATCCGATATTTTTGAAATAGACGATCGGGACTCGGCAATTTGCGAAGTTAATTTTAAAGATATGTCAGCGCGGGTGGTAGCATCTTCGGAAGCCCCGAAGTTGACAGTCGAAGTGCTGAAAACGAAAGGCAAACCTGTTAAGTCGGTTGAGATGTTTTGGAACGACCAGATGTGGACGGTGAAAGTCTGGGACGGCAAAGGGTTGGATATCGAAGTCGCGCACTTGAAGATCCTTGAGCAATATATGGGTCAGGAAAAAGACGGTGTCGCGATGGACGAGCGGGATCGTGCCGTTGCGAACCTGTTGCTTGGAAAACTGATGTATAGCCCATCGTTCACCTATATGGGTGACGGGGAAGGCACTCCGATTGAAGCGCGTTCGTCTATCATGATAGACGCGCTCTGTAACGCGTATGCCTCGGTCAACAATCCAACGGAAGATTCGGTGTATCAAGTGAAGGTTCGCCGGGGTGTCCCTGCGGATGCGTTCGCGCTGTTAGGTGACACTTTTGAATGGTATCCTGTGGGGCGCGCCTCGAAAAGGTATGTAGATATGTCGGAAGACGAACTCGCCGCGGTGGTCGCCAGCAAAACGGCGGTGCGTCAGGTGCTGATCCCCGCAATGATTTTAGATCCCGTGCTTTCGTATAAAGCAGTTGACGCAAGCGAGGTAGATGTAGCGGCAATAGGGGACATAGCCATAGCGGAGACGGGTCCGTATCCTGTTGAATACCTGTCAGAGCGGTTTATGCAAACGCTGTTTGAAGCGCACAGAGTTGTGAATATTCCAGCCGCAGGTCTGGCGAGTCTCCAGCGGTTTCGTAGAGCAAATAGAGACGAATTCGAAGGCGAGGCTGCGGGTAGCAAATCTGTTCGCAATGTGCAAGGAACTGGGGGTAACACCGGCGAATGAGATGTGTCCAGATTGCGATATAAACTATAAACTTACGTATAATTCCATCTGCTACGAGGCGTATCTCATGGAGATAGAGAAACAACGGAAGCGGAAGAAATGAAAATGGGTGGGAGGTACCGAGGATCCCACCCATTTCCATAAGAACAGGCGTTATCTATCCAGAAAAAAGAAATTATCAGAAAGTGTCGCGAGTGAAACTCGCGCCTACAGAAAACTGAATGACTTTCGCCTTCGTTAATTGACGATTCCATTTTTACAAGATAGCGAGAGATTTGCAATGGCAGACGTACAAATTCGCTTTCGCGCCGAGTCCTCGAGTGCCCGCCGCGATATCGCAGAACTCACAAAAGAGGTCCGAGAGCTCCGTCGCGGTATGGATCAGACCCAGCGCGCCGCGATGGGGGCGACGCAGGTTGTGGATAGGCTCGGTGACGAGGCAAAAGCAGCGGCGATAGGGGTTACGTCACTCGGTCGCAATATCTTCAAAACAAGTGCCGAGGCGAAACGTTTTGGTGGCGTTTTTGCGGATGTCACAGGTCGGTTGCATGAAGCGAATGGACAGTATGCCCAAACGAGAGAGCGGATAGATCAGCTGGGTGACGAAGCGCGGGAGACGGCGGCAGGCGTTGATAAACTCGGTGGTGAACTTGAACAGGCAGGCAGGGGTGCATCGGGGTTCGGACGCGGGGTTGGCGGTGCTGGACGTGAAGCGGGAGTTGCGCGCAAAGCCATCGGGCTCTTAGGGCGTGTGGCTCGCGACACGCTGACGACGTTTGGTTCATTTCTGGCGTTGGATGTTAGCTATGCGATCGGGCGTGTTGGGGTGGAGAGTGTCCGTGCGGCGGGAGCAATGGATCAGTATCTACGCGCAACAGAACAGATTACAGGTTCTGTGGCAGCTGCGGAAGCGAGGATCGAGGATCTTGTCGAGATTGCGAATCTGCCGGGTTTGAATTTTGAACCGCTGACGCGTTTTTCGAATAGATTGCTCGCTGCGGGGGTGGGTGCTGAAGATGCGAATAAGATCCTATTGACCGTCGGTCAGACGATTGTGTCGCTCGGTGGGAGTGCGGATAAAGCTGCGCTCGCCATGGAACAGATTATCCAAGCGATTCAATTGGGGCAAGTAGATTTCAGGGATTTCCGTACGATTGTCCAGCAGATCCCAGGCTTCTTAGAGGCATTGGGTGATGTTCACGGTGTCGAGGCAAACCTCGACGGTCTGCATGAGGCTTTTAATCGTGTGGGTCGGAACATGCTGGATCTGTTAATCCCGACATTTGACGAACTCGCCCGTCGGTTCGAGTCGCCGCCCCCGGATTCCTACATCGTCACGATGGACAGGCTCCAGAACGCATTTTTCTTATTCCAAGCCGAAATAGGTGAGAAATTCCTCCCGATTGTTACGCGTGCGGCGGGTGGGTTAGCAGATTTCTTCGAGAACGTCACAGCGTTTTTAGATGCTCCGGGTTCTGCGGCGGAAGCCACAGCGGAGTTCACCTCTTCAGTTAACAGTTTGAATGAGAGTCTTGCAAACGTTGAATCTTTAGAAAAAAGAAACGCAGCGATCCAGACACATATTTCCTTGGTAGAGGACCAGATTGAGGTTTTAGAGCGTTTCGCGCAGGTTGAAGGTCAACGCAGAGGGCGTCAGACGTTTGCGTTACGGGGTGTCGATCCGACGACGTTGCGTCGTGATGAAGATGTCGCAGCGATTCTTGAACTCCAGGGCGAATTAGAAAACTTGCAGGGCGTGCTGGCAGGCAGTGCCCTTGCGATCGACTATTTCCAGGGACAAGCAGATGATCTGAGTGCGAGTGTTCAGTTGCAGCAGCAAGAGGTATCGAAGTTAGCACGAGAACAGCGTGAGTTAGCGATCTCTGGCGACACATCCTCACAAACCTATAAGAATCTCAACAAGGATATTATCCAAGCGAATGACGTTTTAGAGGCGTTGCGCTCGGAGATGGGTCGCTATTCCGCGATTGTCCGGATTGCTGAAGACAATGCGAATACGTATGCTTTATCATCGCAGTTACTGGCAGCCTCTCAAGAAGCAGCGGCGCAAGCGATAAGAAATGCCGAAGATGCCTTACGTGACGGTGCCCTCTCTTATGGTGAATATGTAGCAGCTGCTGCACGGGTTCGAGAGAACATCGAAGCGTTAGCTGGTGGGCAAGCGGCACTCAACGATTTCTGGCGTGTTGCTTCCGGGCACGTCGAAGATTATTCTCAATCCATCGAAAGAAGCGTCCCGTCTATTGTGAATCTCACCGAAGCCGAGAATGCGCTGACAGCGGCAATCGCTGCGAATCTGCGGACACTCCAAGCCGCGACGGGCGATCCGCTGAGCGACTATATCGATGCACTCACCTTAACATCGGAAGCCGCGGATACCGCTTTCGGTTCAATGAACCGTGTCGGGGAAGCCGTCAGGGATGCGGATTTTCGGCGTGCTGAAGCCGAACTTCGTGATTTCGATGATGCGTTTCGTCTCTCTGAAGCGACAATCCCGCGGGTCAGATCGGAGATGGAGCGGTTCACGGGTACATTGCCGGATGCGAGCCGCGGTATCAGAGATACAACGATCCAGTTGAGAAACCTGTCGCAAGAAGCACAAGCCGCGGCGCGGGAGTCGGAATTCCTGAATTCCTCGTTTTCTGCGCTTGATACTTTTGATCCACGGACACCCGATCGGAGCGCTCAGCGTTTTGACACTGTTGGTTTTGCGGCGCGAACGGGAGAGGAATTAGCGAGTCAGGCGATCCAGACGGCAGGCACATTGCGGCGGATAGAACAGGCACGTGTTGAGAACCTTGAAGACCTGGAACGTGAGTATTCCGAACAGATCCTCGCCATCAACGAAGAGAAACGGCAAAAGCTTGCGGCGGTCGAACAGCAAATCGAGGAAGAGCGAGTCAAACGTTTAGCTTCTATCGAACAGGCGTTCGAGGAAGCCGCGGATGCCGAGGTCGCGGCACGAGAGCAAGCGGCTGATCGGATTCAACAGATCGAGGCACGCGCTGCGGAAGCCCGGGAACGGCTCCGGGAACGACTCAATGAACGACTCATCGCATTGGAAGAACGGCGTGACGATAGAATACAAGACCTCACCGACGGATTCATTGAACGGGAGCAGGCCCGCCAGCAAGCAATTCTTAACATCACCCAACGTGCTGCGGAAGCGAGAGCGGAAGCCGAACAACGGTATGCCGATCGCGTGCAAGAAATCAATAACCGGCTTGTGGAAGACGTGTTAGCGGTGCAACGTCAATTGGCAGCGGACATCGAATCGCTTGAAGCCGGGTTTGTCCAGCGTCAAGCCGACCGTGCCGATGAGATTGTACGTATCACGCAAGAGGCAGCCGATGCGAGAGCTGCCGCGAATCAGACGTTCGTTGGGACGATGCAAGACATCTACAACGACTTGGTCACAGCGTGGGATAATCTTGAGGAAGGTTTTCTGGAGCGTCAAGAGGATCGCGCCGCGGAACGGATTGCGATTGAACAACGGTCGGCGGATGCACGAATCAATGCGAATCAAGAATACGCCGACACAGTCGCGGACATAAGCACAGATCTGGTAGACGCAGTACGGCGGATTGAGGCGGAGATTGTCGATATCCAGCAGCAGCATGCTGAGGACCGATTGTCGATAGAACAGGAATCCATAGAAAGCCGAACGCAAGTCAACGAAGCGTATGCGCAGCGCATTGCAGAGATCGAAACGGAACAGGAACGCCAGCTTGAAGAACACGCCCGTCGCCGTGCAGAAATTGAGCAGGATACAGTCGACGCGAGGCTCCGTGCAGATGAAACATACTCCCACAGATTTCAGGATATTCAGAATAATCTCGTGGACCGGGTTGTCGGCATTCAACGGGATCTCAACGACACGCTCAACGATCTACGAGACGATCAACTCGATACGGAAAGAGGTCGATTAGAGAGTCTCGTTGACTTGCATGCCGAGACCCAACAGCAACTTGAGGACTTAGAGCGGAATCGGACACAAACCGTTGAGGATTTACGACGCCAGTTCCAGCAGGATCAACTGGATGCGGCAATCGCTTTAGATCGTGAGTTACAGGACGCGGAAGGCGACCCGGAGAAAGAGGCGGCGGCACGTCAGAAGTTCAACCGTAGCATAGAAGACCTGACGCGTGAATTCCACCGTCGGCAGATCGACTTACAGGTAAGTCAGCGTCGCGAACGTGAGGCAATCGCCCGACAAACGGCGGCAAGAGAGGTCGACATCGCCGAGCGGGCCCAGGCGCAGCTTTCGCAGATAGAGCAACAGCAAGTGGATGCCAGATCACAGGCAGAGGAAAGTATCACAGCGGCGGAATCCGCGGCGGGTGTTGCGTTCCGTGAAGCGCAAGCGACCTATGTCCCGGCACTCAACGCCCACGAGCAGGCACTTTTCGCGCATGCCCAGGCACTTCAAGAGATCAATGCCTCGGAAGCGGCGGGGATCGCAGCCCTCGAAACCGAACGCGGTGCGGTGCTTAAAGAGAGCATCGCCGCGACGGCGACCGCGGCGATGACGCTCAGTGAAGCACTCTCCGCAGTAACAGCGGCAGAACAGGAGCGGTTGCTTACGCTTCAGACACAGACAGCGGCGACACTTTCGGGGTTACAGGGTCAGATTGCGGGGGCAGAAGACCGGACAGGTTTATCCTTTGAAGCGGCACTACAGAACTACACACCCGCGGTAGACTTGAACACCCAAGCGTTGACCACCCTCAACGCAACCCTCTCGGACATCAACCTCGAGGAACAGACAGCACTCACGGCGGTAGCAGAAGCCGGACGCACCGACAGAGCGACAACCACGGCACAGCAAGACGCGTTGGTATCGGATGCTGGCGTTTCTCTTGAGGCAGCACGTGCGAACGTTGTCCCAGCGTTGAGCAGTGCGGCGCAAGCGACATTGACACTCAATGAAACGATGCAGGCGTTGGATACCGCTTTCCGTGCAGCGATAGCGGAGCTCCAAGAGTCGGGGCGCGTCGACCGTCAGGAGGTTGACGCTGCTATCCAGACGGCGATTGCGGAAGCCGTTGCCCAACAGACGGCACTGGAAACACAAGCAGGGACGACCTTTGCAGAAGCGTCAGTGGCGTTTCAACCCGGACGTAGCGATATAGACCAAGCGGGTATCGATCGGGACGCAGCGATCCGTGATATAGATCAAAGCGAAATAGAAGGGATAGACGCAGTCAGAGCGCAATCCATTGCGGACCGGTTAGAGACAGATGCAGGGATTACGGAGACCCGGGACGCGTATATCAAGGCACGGGACACAGAGATTTTCAAGCATAACGTCGCGATGTTGCAACTCAATACCGCGGCGGCAGCGGACATCAAAGCCGTGCGTGCGACGGTGCGTCAGGATCTTCAAAGTATAGACGAGAAGTTGGACCTCGAGCTCGCGGAGATCCGGGAATCGAAAATCGTCTTTGACACGCGGATCGGTGAATTGATTAACGCTATCAACGCAGAAGCGAATCAGGATATATCTGCTTTGAAAGTGGATACCGCGGCGATGCGGAGTTCCCTGGAAGCGATAGCGGAGGAGGAGCGGAACAATGCGTGGAAGTCGGCTATTTTGAAAATTGCGAATGTGGGGCTACAGATAACGGGCGTAGCCGTCGGTGCAGCCGTGGGTGCGCCGCAAGTCGGCTTAGTTGTGGGTCAGGCTGTGGGTGGACTCGTGGAACAGGGGGGTAATGAGCTCTTCCACTACCCGCAAACCGACAGAATCGCTCGGGATATAGCGAGAGCAGAGGCGTTGCGTCGATCGCGGTCGTCCCCGAATTACCTACCCGATGCGAATCAAATCAGGAACGCTCGTGATGTTTCACGTGAGATTGTCGCAGGCGTTACCGAAGGGTTAGCGATCGGGGAACGCAGGGAAGACGGTTTGGGGGATACGGCGCAGCCAGCCGGGTTCCCAGAAGAAATGAATGCGACGGTTATTTTTAATTTTTCGGACGGTAGTGTACAGGAGTTTCGCGACCAAATATTGCGGTTAGAGCAGCAGGACCGGTAATTGTCAGTGATTAGCGATCCGCTACCCGCTGCCAGTCTTCAGTTCTGATAAGAACGGGTGTTTTTATGCCGGTGACAGTTGAAATATTGACAATCCCTATTGGCAGTCAGTTGACGGTTACCCTCAGCGGAAACGACACGGAGGATAAGAACGATTTTGATGTTCTCTTAATTTTCTCCGGAAATGTTAAGTTAGCACAATCAGGCGTTTCTGTGAGTTCGGGTAGCATTGTTGCCTTTGAAGGTGCAAACTCTGTTTACAAGGTGACGATACGTCCACCGCAGACGAGTGGACTCGTGACGGTGACTGTTAACCAAAATGCCGTCTCGGAAGGCAATGCGGAAACCTCGAAAGCGATAAGCGTGACGAAGTTTTTCCCGGATGCCGATGCAGAGGTCCCCACGTTGCTATTCACCCACAATTTATCTTATTCCTGGTCGCATCAGAACAGTAGTGGCGCCATCGGTCGGGGGATCGCTGTTTCTCCGAGTCGAATCATCATTTCATCAAGCGGGGTTCGCGGGTATCCCTCAGATCGTAATGATAGCTATCTTGATTTTTTTACGCACAGCGGCGTGCAGAAGTCCGCCGAGACGCTCACAGATAACGTTAGCGGTGCGACCTCAAGCCCTGTTAGAAAAGTCTACAATATAGATTATCTGAACGGTTCTATTATTTTCGGCGGGGGCGGGGGTTCGTTTCAGCGAACGATCGGAGGTGCCCTTGATGCATCGAGCGGAGCACACAGCGTCATCACACACACGCGACTCGGTGTAGCGCTCCCGCAAAGTTCGACGTCTATCCGTTTTCAACCCTATGCGGTTTCCGATGCCGAGGAAGCCGTCACTTTAGATTTCATCTTCGATTTTACCAATCAGTTACGGGATATACATGGGGCTGCACACCAAAACGATCTGATTTATATCTATGATAACAACCCGAATAAAAGTGAGACATTTCCGGGTGTGAGTTTCCTGGTTCTACACATCACAGAAGAGGATACCCTTGAAATTCTTGCGAATTTGAATATCGAACGTGCGAGTAGCACCAGCACTTGGCGGGACCTAGCGATATATCGGGATACGTTATACCTTTTAGATTCAGTAGGTGTCTACACGGTGGACATCAAAAAATACCGTCCGCTCGCGAAGAACACGAAAACCACGATCTATCCGATCTTTGCCGAGTCAGGTGACACGATTGACTTGACGCAGTTTTCACCCGATGCAGAACGGATTGTTTTCGATGTCGGGTTTGAGAAGCCCTCCTATCTTTCGATCGACACCAGCAACCACTTAGTCGTGGGTTCGGGTGCGCACACCTGTTTCGTGAAACTCAAAGCGATCAACAGAATCGGTGCGACCGAGACGGGGAGCTTCGGTTTCTATCTGATTGTCCGTCAGGCAGCTGCGCCTGTATGGCGGGACGTATCGGCATTGACGATGCGTGCGGGAAGCAGTTATGACCTGTTCCCGTTGGTACCGGATGCAGACTCCATTGCGTTTCGGAGCGGTCGGACTCAGTTAGCCGGTAGCAGTGTATCCAATGGCGTGTTCACAGTCGACACCGTGGGCGGTATTGCAGCGTTCACTGCTCAGAGAGGGGGGCTTCGCAGCCATATTGCTATTGCGATAGATGTTGTGCAAGGGACGGGATCGGAGCGGGCGGACGTGTCCGGGTATCGTGTAGAGATTGCCGGCATAGATGTGACACCGGATGTCGTGGGATTTCCGAGCGTCTCGGAGACACTGGATCCGATTGTTATCAACGAGTATCGGGTGAACGAGGCATCGATTGTGCTGCGGAACAAGGGCGGTAAATACAACAGCACCCTCGCAGGCAATTTCTGGGAGACAAACGGTCTAAACGCCGGGGGTTTCCAGAACAGTGTGAAAATCTGGACACAGCATTCCGATGGGAGTGAGACCCTCCATTTTTCGGGGGCGATCAATGAATCTTTTGAGCCGATCCGTGAGGTAACGTTCAAATTGAATTGCGTGGACATCTCATCACGGTTGCGGAAGGCACTGGTGCAAAGTTTCGGGACATTAGAGAAATGGGATGCCCTGCGGAAACAGTCGGACGAAGACAGTTTTGAGGGGATCTATGTACCGGAAGGGTCGTTGGTGCCGATGCAGATCGGGACGGGTCAAGCGCGGAGCGATCGAACAGACGTAGACATCAGTCGGTTAGCATTGCCGAGCGAGGGACCGGTAGCAGCGAACACAGGCTACCTGACGCCAGCGGATTTCAGGACGGCGGGCGGTTTCTTGGAAGAGAACCCGGTATTGGGGTTCATGGCGGAGCATCGGTCGGAAGATGTGCGGTTTCTGATTCACCAGTTATCGATAAACAAGGAGGTCTACAACACCGAGATCGACATCCCTGGAGTTGAAGTCGAGGAGCCATTTCTGTTGAATCGTGGGAGCGTAGCGTTCAGTGTAGAGCAGACGCGGACAACGCGGGTGCCGGTGGATTGGGTACACGATTCCACGAACGATCGGGTGCTGATATTACTCTCGAACCCTGAAAGGCATATCGCGGATGTGTTAGTGCAGTATGATGTAGCGGGGGATCGGTATCGGGTGCTGCACACTTTCGACAAGGGTATCGCGGTGCATCGGATCGAGCGGCGGAGCGGGACCCACTATTACCTTCTGACATCTGCGAAGATCGCGCAAGATCGAAGTGCGGGTCAGTTACCGCGGCACACCGATGTCACAGGGTCTGTGTATGACAGTTTCGCGGAAGGCAGCGAGATCAAGATTTATCACTACACCACATCGACGGGCACATTGACAGAGCATGTCGCTGAAGACGATGCGTATCCGCCGCAGGTGGGTATCCATTACTGGCTCGGTTTTGAGAACGCGCTGTATATTGACACGTTTGAGGGGATCCGTCCGGACTATCGCGGCGCATTTAAGTGGCACAGCGACCACCTCTATTATCGGTATGCGAAAGATGGCGAGTTTGGTGTGGCGCGGGTGAGCATCGATGGCACGACGACGCAGCTGATGGGGGAGACGCGTGTGATAGACAACAATCACCTGAACTTCGCTTTCGATGTAACCGATGCGGGTGATGTGTACATGGCGTGTCACTGTAGCGTCCCCTTGGCAGCTGTGACAGTGGTTGCATCCACGTCTGTACCGGGTACGATTACGGTCGCCGACGACTTGAGCAGCTATTCAATACCGCTGCTATTGGAAATCAATCTTGTCAGTGTCCGGGTCCGCACAAATGCGAGTATTACCCTTAAAGGCACAGATGCAAATGGCGATCCACACACCCAACAAATTCAGGTTGGATCCGATGGCACCCGCACCATCACCCTGGAGCCGTACTTTTCGACGGTAACCTCTGTAACGTATTACAATTTATTTCAAGGTTCGTTCTCCATCACGACTGTTGCGACATCCTTCCCTGCGTTCGTCATCAAACGTCAGACATCGGGTGGCGTAGGATCTACTCCCCTGATGGACACCCGGACCCTTGGGGACCTCACAGATTTAGACGCAGCAGGGGGTGTGCATCTCGGTATCCATGAGTGCGTGTTTCATGCGAATCACCTTTACATTCTCGCGCAGATCGGGCGTGTAGCTGTCGAGGGGGACTCGACCGTCTCGTGGTCTCGGCAGAAAGCGGCCGGGATGGTGCTGTATAAATCCGATGTGACCGCGGCGAGTCCGAGTCTAACGGTTATAGAGACATGGGATTTTGTGACGCATTCGGCATGTAATCTGACAGTCCACAACGGTGCCGTCCATTTCGTTGAACATCCGCCGACTGCGACGCGGTTCAAACCGATCAATCCAGATGTGTAGGCGTTGGCAGTCGGTAAGAATAGCCGTCGGCGGTTGAAAAGGAATAGGTGAAAGTCGGGGTTAGAAACACGGTATAGAAGAGACAGACCGCAAACTGAAAAGTTTGCTCTACAAAGACAGGGCGCGACAAAGCGGGGGACAGCGGATGACATACAATTCTGAGATGGGATATAACGTTTTACCTGAAAGTCTCGGTGCGTTGAAACGTGTGAGTGCCAGCGGAGCCGTTGAGCATTTGGGATCCCTTTGGCACACCGACAGACCTTTTAACGTCTTTCCGACGCGGATGCTGAGCATTGACGGGGCCCTCCATCTGTGTGCGGGGTACGGGACTCTTGACGAACTGCTACGGTTCAACTCACGTGCGAGTGGTTCGGACAACATGGTGCATATCGTGTATGGCAAGACGTTGCACTATGTGGTGCCGCGGTTCTCACCGACCGGGAGTGTCTATGCGGCGTTAGCATCCCTGGCGAAAAGTGTGAATGCGACGCTGTCTTTTCGGAACAACACTGTTTTTATAAACGACCGGCGTCCGTACCGTGCGCAGACGGACGGTGCCACGGGGACAGGCGCGGGGGATTTGGGTTTCAGTGCTGCGAACAAAACATTCCCGTCACGCGGTTATCTGCTCATCGGGACAGAGATCCTGAAATACACCGGTATCAGTGGCGGGGCGTTTACAGGTATCGAGCGCGGGGTGTTAGGCAGCGCAATTGCCGACCATGCCGATGAGCGTGAGGTGCTGTATCTGGATACCCTCATTCAGACAGAGGGATTGGGGAGTCCGTATAAAGCGATCACCTTGCAATCGGACACGAATCGGATTTTCAACATTATTCGGGATTCTGGAGGGATCGCGGAGGTGCGCGATGAAGAGAGCATCGGGTTATACGGGGAACGTCCGTATACGTTGGATTTGGGATTGACGCGGCATGAAAAGGCGTGGATCGAGGAGATATTCAAGTCGTATTTGGAGGAGCTGAAGGACCTACAGAGCATTGTAAATGTACAGGTGCGCCCGGATTTTAGTCTGCGGCTCGGTCAGATTGTACCCTTTTTCTATGATAAGGGTTTGATTCGGGCGATGCGGATCGTTTCGGTGCGGTATGAACGGCGGACGACGCATCTGAAGGGGCGGACGTTGTAATAGCACGTTCGCTGCGCTCACTTTCAGGGGTCAGCGGTCAGCAATCAGCAACCTCTGAAATCCCAACCCCCCTGTATCCCCCCGCAGGCGGGAGGAGGGCAAGGAATAGAGAGGGAAACAGAAATGGCGATAACTCCCAATGCCCCAACGGGGCTGAACGTCGAGTTGACACCGACAACTGCTAACATCAGATGGAAAGCCCCGACGAATGGCGCGTCGCTTACAGGGTATGAAATCAGCTATGCGGAAGGCGCGTCCCCTGGGACGACATGGCTGCCGACGGAGCGTCTCTCGACCCGGTTCTTTGTGAAGGGCTTGCAGCGAGGCACACAATACACGTGGCAAGTGCGGGGTGTCAATGGTGCGGGTGCAGGAGAGACGAGCAGTGCTGTGACCGAGCGGACACCGATCGCCTCACTGGACAACGCGTTATTTTTCAAAGAGTGTGTGAACGCTCTCAATAATGGCGAACGGGTCAGTGAGCATGGCAACCCGTCTAACATTATCCGGACGGTCGCGGATAATAACTACAAGACATATTCGACTGTCAAGGATTACACGCTCAATATTGCGGTGAACGAGAAGCCAACGCGGGTGGATGCAGTGTTCGTGAAATGTAAAGGCGTGACGCGGCATTCTGGCACGCCGTCAGGGGGCGATGGGACGGGCTGGACGAACGTAAACCTGCCATCAACTGTTAAAAATTGGGAGGGTACAGACATCAGCACAACTGTTCTTGGATTCCAGCACCATCTGTATTTGCTCCCGGCGCATTTCACGGCGACATCGGTACGGGTGCAGTTTGAAGGAACGCATGTTGAGATATATGAGATGATGTTGTTGGAGTTTGGGATTTCCATAGATGCCAATGGTGATTTTACAGAGATCAACACCGATTTTGTGGATCGGGAAGGCGTTATTCATCCGGATCCCGGTGGGGGTATTGTCTACGACTCGCCTATCGGAGCGGATGAACGGGATAAATGGGAGATCGACTACGTGGTTCAGGTGGTTCCGGGCACAACGATTTTGCAAACGCCCGAAGAGTTTTTGTACTGGCGGTCAGAGAACCGGAATCATGTGCATGCGATGGAGCCGTCTCGGTTTCCGTGGCGCGTGTTTCCGTCAACCTTTGTGAGGAAGCGTGTGCCGGTGAGATATAGGACGGATGATAAACTTGGAGGAGAACTCATCAATTTTCGCGTAGCAGAGCAATGATAAATGTTTAAGAAACCCACTGACCACACCCCTCAATCTTATCGCTACCGACGCGCAGCGAAACGAAAAAACGAGATCGACACGCGAAAATGGTATCGGTTATTCCAAGAATTTTTGAGAAAACTGAAAGCGGATTAACGCAGCATTGGGGTTTCGGTCTAATTTCGCGGGCGAGGGGATCTTGCCCCTACTGTGATTTTTAGGGTTGCAGAATGGGAGACCCTCAAGGGTTTCCCTATACGGATGCACAGGCTAACAGCCTATGCTACAAAAAAAGGAGATACAAAATGTTTTTTCAGTTGATGTTTCAGAAAAGAGCAATTTGGTGCGTGTGCGCGATAGCGTTCGGGCTGGTGATGCTTTGGGGTGCGGATGCGGATGCGCAGTTGGCGGACTTAGACCTTCTCGACGAGGACGACCGTTCGTTCGGTGCGTCGGTGACAGCAATGCCAGACCCCTCGACAGGTGCGTTTGCTGAAGCTCGCGCTGCGATTCTGTTGCTACCGTTGAATATCAAGCGGTTGCGGTTTGAAGGCGGTGCGGGTGCCTACTTCACACAGTCGATTGTAGAAGGTGCGGGTGCCTCAGCACTGCAATGGCGTGTGCAGGGGGGACCCCACTGGGGATATTTCGGACTCCAATTCTATGTCGAAGGGCTTTGGAAGCAGGGCATTGATTATGCGGGCTTCGTGCGGCTCGGTGAATTCGATCTCGGTCGGGTCATCCTCTCTGGGGGTTTGGGCACACTCGTGCGTGCGGATACGCAGACGGATTTGGCAATCGGGATTGAACGCAATGCTCCTGCAGGGGGCGATGTGAAAGTCAAAGGGTTGATACTGGGTGCTGCTGAGGTGGATACCGAGCTGTTTGAGTCATTACGGATGCTTGGGACGGTGTTGCCGGGTGGCGAAGACGATCCAACAGATGTCGTGAGTGAATTGCAATTGGCATACTCGCTCGGCAGGATACATCTCGCGGGTCTTGGTCGGATCGGCTGGGAACGCGGTGAATGGAGCCGGCGGTATACGTTTCTGGTAACAGTTCCGTTTTAGAAAGGCGGTCAGCGATCGGCGGTCAGCGGTCAGAGGACGCAAAAAGGAGGCACAGGCTAACAGCCTATGCTACACCCGTTTTGCAAACAAAACGGGGTGATGTCCCGTCGGTACATCACCCTGTTTTGCGGTTAAGGTTAGTTCAAACAAATTTTATCCCTGAAATAACCTTTTTGTAGCTACTACTCATTTGACGTCTTGAGGTCTCCCCAGGTCGTCGTGGCTTTGCCGGCAGCACCGATATGCCCTTTGAGTCGGATGCCGCGGGTCAATGTCTGACG
>JAAXHD010000097.1 GCA_012271015.1 Candidatus Poribacteria bacterium
ATCCACGGATGCTCATAAGCGTAATAAAGCATTTCACGCCGTCCCTCCGGTTTCGTGAAGATACCCGCAGAATGCCAGACAGCATTGTGAAACAGGATTGCACTCCCCGGTGGCGCACAGATCTCAAGCGCGCCAGGATATTCGTAAGGATACCGCAAGTCTTCATGGTTTGGGTCATACATCGCCGTGTGGCTGCCGGGTATGAGCCACAGATTCCCCTGCCCACCTTCTGTCATATCTGTCAAATAGTAACCGATTTTCAGTTGCAAAAACGGAATGGGTCGGAGGTTTCGATAGCCTTCATCGTGTCCATCGATGTGCCAACCCATAGAACGTTCTATGAGTTCCGAACCGTCTTCAATGATAGCATCCGATGCGTGGTGGTGCGGCATCTTATTGAGCAACCCCGTGACGTATGGCAGAATCGGCTGCCAATCCAAGAGTTCCAAGAACGCTGGATGATCACCGAGGATATAGAAGATACGGGTGCTTCTCTCACCGTGGATGTGGGTCATTCCGGTCTGCGGTAACCCTTTCCCCTCACGTTCCCGCCGCTGTTCAATGACTTCAGCGAGGGCATCTCTGAGCGTTGCAACGTGCGAAATCTCAAGAAAATTTTCCAAGACAAGATAGCCGTTATTTTCAAAGAAAAACTTTTCGGCATCAGTCAATTCGTGTGGCATATCCTAAACCCTCTTTTCTTTAACTGGTGAGGTTCTCAGTTTAAATCGAACAACGCTATGGCGTTTTCACCAAAAATTTTTGCTTTATCTGCTTCAGGGATAGGTAATTCCTCAATCAAACGGACAAACCGGGGCATATCCACCCACGGATGATCTGTTCCAAACAACAGACGATCCGCACCAGAGAACTCGTATGCATATTGCAGCGCCTGCGTTGATGGTGACACGATGTCCAGATAGATACGTTGCAAATACGCGCTCGGCGGTTGTGTGATGTTATCTCTCGCCCGCCCCAGGACCTCAGTCTGATGGTCGATCCTGCCGCTCATATAAGGTAGAATACCGCCAACGTGTGGCATCACGAGTTGGAAATCTGGATGCCGTTCAAGTATCCCACTCAGAATCAACCGCAACAGCGCGAAACTGTTATCCACCTGTAACCCCATCATACCGATCATCCAGTGATCTTTGATGGCTTCACCCCACGACGGCACGGTCGGATGCATAACAATCGGCGTCTGTAGCGTTTCGGCGTATGCATAGACCGGTTCAAATTCTGGCGCGTCAACGGGTTTCCCACCGATATGCGAATAGAGCATGATCCCGCGAAAACCGAGCTGCTTTACCCGATCCATCTCTGTGATGGCTTCATCTGGGTTTTGCCACGGAAGGCATGCTAATCCCGCGAACCGATCTGGATGTGTATCCACAAGTTCAGCGATGGCATCGTTAATCGCTTGCGCACCTTTATTACCTAACTCAGGTGCGAGCATACACGGCGGAGGGATATTGGTGCTAAGCAGTGCCATGTCAACACCCGCTGCGTCCATATCTTTGAGTTTCCGCTTCGGATCGTAGGCTTCGTCTTGTAACCGAAACGTCTGGACATCGCCGTACGTAACGACAGCCTCGCTGCCGCTGCGGATAACTTGCGGCGGGTGCGGGTTCTGCGCGAGGATTTCGATATAGGTATCTGGAAATATATGGCTCTGGCAATCAATTCGCATTTTTTAGGTTGAAGACGCTTTATTTTATTCTATCTTTTAATATGCCATGTCTAACTATTTTTTTCAAGGTGTCTTTTCCAAATAGTTGTCAGTACGGTTTTCTGCGAAAACCTTTCAATTGTCAGTCCTTTGGTGGAATAGGGTAAAAAATAAACTGAATGGCACTGAAATTTGATTTGACTTGTGTATCAAAGCATAGTACATTTATAGTAAAACTTAGAATTAAAAATACATTCTAACAACATCCGAATCTTTCTGCGGTAGAGGCGCGCTTCCCTCGTCCGCCGAAGACAAAAGGACAAGTAACTATGATCAACAAAACGCGCACTTGGAGAGCCACTGCATTTTTGTTCCTGTTCCTATCGCCGCTGGCATCCGCACAACTCACACCAAATATTTGGAAGAAATTCATCAGCGAACCCGTCCCTGGCGGAACGCCTGATCTGATCGACTATTCCTACGCAGGTTATAAAAACGGGGAGGAAGGGATACCCGAAGACTTTGCGTATACAGTGTATGATGTTACGGATCACGGAGCAGTGCCTGATGATGGTGAATCAGATACAGTTGCTATCAGAAAAGTCCTTGATGCAGCTGCGATCGGGCACAGTATCGTTTTTTTCCCACCTGGACAATATGACGTTTTACTTGACGGTGAGAAAAAAGAATCGTTTATTGTAAAAGGACATCACGTGATTGTTCGGGGGAGTGGCGCGCAAGGTGCTGGCAGCGGTGGAACGACTATCAAAATGCACAATGAACTTGCGGAAGGTCATGAAAGATTGTTTATTACGCCACCTGTTGATAACGGTTGGAGTAATAGACCACGCGTTACGGGTTCATTTCCAAGTGGAATGAAATACTTTGATGTACATAATGCAACGCCACTTATAGGACACCAATTTATTACAATAAGAGGCGATAATCTACTTGGCGAAGATTATGATAAATTGTCGTCACGTCCATTAACGGACTTGCCTGATTCATATACACGCGTTAGAGAGGGTCTTAAAGTTAGAGAACACCATGAGATTGATAGAATTGAAGGCAACCGTGTCTATATCAAAGCACCACTCGTAACACACCTAAAACAGGGAATGAATATTCTTTGGCAAGATTTAACAGTCGGTATCGGTTTTGAAGATTTGCATATTGATGGCAGTTTTAATGAAATTTATGAGCATTTAGTTCAACGTGGACGTGGTGGTATTACATTATCGAAAACTGCACATTCATGGATTCGCCGATGTCGGGTTTCTAATATTGTTGATGCATTTTCAATTAGTCAATCTTATTGTGGTTCGGCAGTTAACAATATCGTTGATGGTAGATTTGGACACAATTTAGGTGGTATTTTTGAATCAACATATAGCCTGGTGGCTTTCTTACAAGATCATACTGATAGAGGTATGTGGCATGGTGCGGTTGTGTCGCATTACTCGGCTGGAAGTGTTATATGGCATGTTACGGGCCCACTCGTAAGGGGACCTGATACGCATGGTGCGCAGTCGCGCCACTCGCTGTTCGATAATTACAACAGTATCAACCATCATACAAGTGGTGGTGGACGAGACAGTCTACCACACCATTTAGATGGCTACATACGCTGGAACAACACTGTCCTTTCCGATAGCACTTTTAATCTCTGGGCACCCGACCACTCCACCTTCACTCAAGGCAGCCTGATCGGATACAAAACGTTGGGCGGATCCGTCCCTCGAAACGCCTACTTTGAGGGATATGGCACACACGTGCATCCGCAATCACTTTACGAGGCACAACTGACGTTGCGATTCGGCATAGTACCTATGTGGGTAGACGCTGCAAAAGAAGCGCATAGAGTGTTTATTGAGAACATTGTCGTTGATCCAGGGCACCCTGAAAGACCCTCCGATGTTCAAGATAATGACTTGGATCCGTCGCAGGGCGGTCCGAAAATAGCCGGGCCGTGGTCATGGGTATTGTTGCCAGGGCAACGTTTTGACGAAAACACAGACCTATTAGCGAAAGTAAGTGGCGGGACTGTTACGGAGCAACAAGTCTCAATCAGTGGAGTGGCACCAGGAGACAACCTTGGAGACAACGTTTGGAACTCTGCAAAAATTTCTGAGGATGGTGGGAATAACATCAATCAAATGATAGATGTTCTCGGTTGGGAAAAACTGGAGCAGGACAATGTTATTTATGGTTCCATCGCCTTGAACTCACCGCGAGAACAGGAAACAAAGATGTTTGTCGGAGCAGATGATGGACATAAGATCTGGCTCAATGGCGACTTGGTCCGCAAAGATCTCAATATGTGGAGTGCCGACGATTATAGAAGTAATTTTCCTGTCACTTTAAAGCAGGGAAAAAATATTTTGTTGGTCGCTGTTGACACACAAGGTGGAACATGGAGCGGGCATTTTGGATTTCAAACGGATACGGAATATACGCTCCTACCTTCTGCTGGCATCGGATACGCCATTTTCAATGATGAAATCAATAGTGGTGATACATTTACACTCGATATCTACGCAGAAGATGCAACCGATTTAGCAGAATGGCAATTTGACATCGCGTTTGATCCCTTACTTCTCGAAGCGATTGAGGTACGCAAAGGTTATTTTCTGGAATCGAAGGGTGGCGCAACCGCCTTTCAGGAAGGAACGATTGATAATCATGCCGGTCAAATTATAGGTCTCAGTGAAGCGGGACGCAATGGAAACAGTGTCAGCGGCACAGGCTTGCTGCTATCGGTAACTTTTGCAGCAAGAGCCGGTGGTGAAACACAATTGGCACTCAATAACTTCCAGTTGAGCGATAGCAGTGGTCGCGCGATCCCTGCTGGACCCCATGAAATTACGCTTGTGGTGAAGCACCAACTGACTTGGGACGTGAATGGTGATGGACAAGTGAATATATTGGATTTAGTTCTCGTTGCCCAAGATTTAGGGAAACCTGCATCCGTTAATTCACGAACAGACGTAAACGGCGACGGGACTATTAACATCTTAGATCTCGTCCTTGTCGCACAACATCTCGGTGAATCAACAACCGGAGCCGCACCCGCTATTATCGCAATCGAAGAGGTAAAAGGATTAGATACCTCAACAGTTCAAGCATGGATAGAGCAGGCACGCGCTGAAGACGATGGATCGCTCGCTTTCCAAGAAGGCATTGCAAATCTTGAACGACTTTTGGCAGCCCTCATCCCTAAAGAGACAGCACTGCTACCGAACTACCCGAATCCGTTCAACCCAGAGACGTGGATACCTTATCAACTCTCCGAACCCGCGGAGGTTACCCTAACAATCTATACCGTGAATGGGGCAAAGGTACGGACATTACAGTTGGGACTGATGCCTGCCGGTATCTATCAAAGTCGGAGCCGCGCCGCCTATTGGGATGGTAGAAATAATGTAGGTGAACCTGTTGCGAGTGGTATCTATTTCTATACTTTAAAAGCAGGCGAATTCACATCAACACGAAAGATGCTGATTCGCAAATAGTATCAAATGACCATAGGATAGCTGGGGGGCTGATGTTTATTAGCTTCCCAGCGATGGTTTCTCAGTGGATTGAGTTAAGTTCGCTGGCATCTTCATTGAAAAATGATGTGCTTTGCGATAAACATGTCAAAAGTATAGCAAAACCGGTAGC
>JAAXHD010000134.1:0-5571 GCA_012271015.1 Candidatus Poribacteria bacterium
GGGTTGAGTGGTAAAGCCACACGCGCATTTTCGCTATACAGCGTTCCGTTCTTCAATGAACCCTTCGGGGAGATAGGTGTAGCGAAACCCAACCTCCCAAACCGTGTGAGTATCTTCTGCGTTGGGTTTCCCTCGGTTTTTGGTGATTTCAGGTTTCTCTGTTCTGTGAAAACGCTGGGGTGTGTGCGACTTTTGGTAGGTCTCGGTTCAACCCAACCTACGAGACGCTTTAATTTTTATTTTCAAACTCACGTAATTATATAACTTATATGAATATGATTGACTTTAGTCTGTGTTAATGAATACATAATGAATTTCTATCAACGCATTCTTTAAAAGTTGAATGTCTGTGAAAAATAGCATTTTTGGTTGATATAGGGCTTGAAATGTGGTATAATTATATTAACTAAAATTAACGAATGGAATTCCATCTAACCTGTAATCTCTCATTTGATTCAATGGCGATTCACAGACGTCAGATGGGGTTCACTTAATTAATCTCTGCTCTCTGCTTTTATTATCACAGCAGTGGAGCCATCAGTCCGAAGAGAGGCATGAAAATTTGAATCCTTATGAACTCCTGCTTATCATTACGCCCGACCACGATGAAAACGAAGCAGAGGCTCTTACGAACCAAGTAAAGAGTATCATCGAAGGTGGCGGGACTCTCCTGAAGGTTGATCCTTGGGGAAAAAAACGACTTGCCTATCCTATCCGAAAACGGAGCGAAGGCTGTTATGTGCTCTACATTTTTGAGTGCGCCCCGGGTTTTGTTGCGGAATTAAATCAATCCCTGCATGTCATTGAAACGATTTTACGGTATATGGTCGTCCAATACGAGGATGATATTGATAAGTTGAAAGCCGAACTAACCACGGAGACAACCGAGGTCAAGGAATCAACGTCAGATGAGGAATCGACACCGGATAAAGAAGTGCCATCAGATGGGGAATCAACCTCGGATGGTAACGCAGAAGCTGAAGATACAACAGATGATGCCGAGGCTGAAAATACAACAGCGTCTGCATGAGATAAGCATCATCCAAGATTTTAAAGGAGTTTTTGGCTCGTAGGCGACCACAAACGGTCTGCGTCTACATATAAAGAGGAGAAACCATGGCAAGTTACAACAAGGTCATCCTGATGGGGAATCTTACCCGCGACCCCGAGATGAGATATGTTCCAAGCGGGACTGCCGTTACAAATTTTGGACTCGCCATGAATGAGCGATATACTGATCGGCAGACAGGTGAACAAAAGGAATCTTCCTGTTTTGTTGAGATAACTACGTGGGGAAGACAAGCAGAAATTGCCAACGAATACCTGAGTAAGGGCAGCCCTGTTTTCCTGGAAGGGAGCCTCAAATTTGATTCTTGGGAGGCTGAGGACGGAAGCAAACGAAACAGACTTTCTGTTACGGCGTTTCGAATTCAGTTAATCGGCGGGCGACGCGACGGTGATGAGATGGGTGGCGGTTACGCCGATGCCCAACCCGCGGCAGCATCAGGACAGGCGGTATCTTATCAAGACGCACCTGCACCTGAGGTGAGCGAGGCACCTTCTTCAACAGAGGATGACATTCCGTTTTAAATATGGCTATCAGCCGTCGGCTATCAGTCATTAGTCTATTAACCATCGGTTCTCTATCAGCAAAGACCGTGTTGATGACGCGATCTTTGCTGACTGCTGACGGCTAACGGCTGACGGCTCTACTGAAAAAAGGAACAGGATTGATATGGCATTCCGTCGCAGGCAGCGGTATCATAAAATTGAATCTTTCGATTACAAAGATGTGGATACGCTGCGAAAATTTATTAATGAACGTGGTAAAATTGTGAGTCGTCGGGTCACCGGACTATCGGCGAAGCAACAACGAATGGTAACGCGGGCAGTCAAGCGCGCTCGTAATATGGCACTGTTGCCGTTTACGCGATAGAGGTGGGCTTCAGACCCCTACAACGGGTTTCCCTACCAAGGATAGTTTAGGATTTCAATTATGGAAGTCATTCTAAAGCAGAGTGTTGAAGGTCTCGGACAGCCGGGCGATGTACTGAAGGTCGCAGATGGCTACGCGCGTAACTATCTTCTGCCTATGCAGTTAGCGGTGCATGCAACGGAGCGAAACCGTCGACACTTAGATCACGAAAAACGGATAATTGATCATCAAGAGTCGAAAAATAAAGAACGGGCACAGGAAATCGCCGCACAGATGACAGGTGTTACATGCACACTGAGCAGGCGTGCTGGTGAAAACGATCGTCTCTTCGGGTCAGTTACCTCTATGGACATCGCAGAAAATTTACGAACGCAGGGGTTTGATTTGGAACGGCGATTCTTTGAACTCGCAGAGCCGATTCGCGAACTCGGTGTGTTTACGGTGCCAGTCAAATTGTATACAGATGTTGTTTTGCAACTCCGTGTTGTTGTTGAACGTGAAGAGTAATTATGCAGGCACAACTGGTTGATTCCCTCTCTGACAAGGAAGCTGAACAGGCGGTCCTGGGCGCGATGATGACCGAAAAATCGGTTATTCCTCAGGTCATAACCAAACTCGGACAAACCTCTGATGTATTTTTCACTGTAGATCATCAGCTTATCTATTCAGCGATCCTTGCTGTATATGACCGCGTTAGCAATGCAGACCCCCTTCTTGTTGCTGATGAGTTGAAGCGAGTAAACCAGTTGAACCGCGCTGGCGGGACAGAGTACTTATACGAACTACAGGCTCCAATTGTGGAGACGGAGAGTACGGAGTTTTATGCAGATATCCTGTATGAAAAGGCGACGCGCCGTCGCTTAGTTCGAGCGACCACTCAGATTCGCGAGATGGCGTACGACGAGGGGGTAGGAATTGCTGAGGTCCTGAATCAATCACAGGAAGCCGTCTTTGATCTTGGCGACACAGATGCCCAACGTGGATTTGTTGCTGTCCGTGCATTACTCACAGAGAGTCTTGATGCGGTTGAGCGTTTATATCATAAAAAAACCCGATTTTTAGGGGTGCCGACCGGCTTTATGGATTTTGATCATTATACATCAGGGTTACAGCCCGGTAATCTTATTATCATTGCCGCGCGACCGAGTATGGGAAAAACGACCTTGGTGTTGAACATGGCGCAAAACATCGCACTTGAAGAGAAACGACCGGTCGCTATCTTTAGTCTTGAGATGCCTTCTCAGGATATCGCAATGCGAATGTTAGCCACCGAATGCCGAATTGATTTTGGACGGCTCCGAACCGGTAGTTTCAGTGAAGAGCATTGGAAACCGTTGACCGAAGGGGCAAGTCGATTGGCTGACGCACCTATCCTCATTAACGATAATCGTGGGCTTACCGTTCAGAGTCTACGCGCCGAGGGGAGACGCTTAAAAGGTCAACACAGCGATCTGGCACTCATTATCGTTGACTACCTGCAACTATTGAGAGGGACTGGTAGATATCACGCTCGTGAACAGGAGATCTCTGAAATCTCGCGCGCTTTGAAAATTCTCGCGTGGGAGCTTAATGTTCCGATTGTTGCTTGTTCGCAATTGAGTCGTGAGATTGAAAGGCGTCCTGATAAACGTCCACAACTTTCAGATTTACGGGAGTCCGGGGCAATCGAACAGGATGCCGATCTCGTCGCCTTTTTACACCGGGATGACTATTACGAAGATGAGGATGTTGGAGATAGGGTCGAGGCGAACATCATGATTAAGAAACAGCGTAACGGACGAACCGGAACGGTTATTCTTTATTTTAACAAAAACGAAATGCGCTTTGAAAATCCCAGTTAAGTGGCTTTCAGCACGCTACGCTTTTCAGTTAAAAGATGTTTTGCCGAAATCAGAACCCTTTTTTAATCGATGACTGATAACTATTACGATAGAACATATGGAGCAACAGCCCATCGCACATGAAACCCCTGGAGGTTTCCCTGATTTAATTAAGATCCGGTTGCACAACGTGCTTTCTGAGGTAGGACACGCATTTACGCTCTTTTTTCAAACACTTATTCAAATTTTCCGTCCTCCCTTTCAGTTCGATCTGTTAGTTAAGCAGTTGTTATTGATCGGCTTCAATTCTTTGGCAGTTGTTATTGTCTCCGGATTTTTCACGGGGATGGTATTGGGTGTTCAGGGATACATTCAGCTCAAGCCTTATGCAGTGGAAGGCTCGGTAGCGCGATTCGTCTGCGTTTCAGTCGTGAAAGAACTCGGTCCGATGATTACTGCGTTTGTGCTTGCTGGACGTATCGGAGCATCGATTACTGCTGAACTCTCAACGATGAAGGTTACGGAGCAGATTGACGCGCTTGAGGTGATGGGCACAAATCCAGTCAAGTATCTGGTTGTGCCGCGTTTTCTCGCGTGTTCTATGATGTTACCGACGCTTACTATCTTTTCAACGTTTGCGGGTATCGGTGGCGGCTTTGTTGCCGTTGTTACGCTATTTGGTGTCAATGGTTCCTTTTTTCTCTTGGAAGTGCAGAAAAATCTTTTTGTCGGAAGCGTTCTCATTAGTTTGATTAAAGCGACTTCTTTCGGGATGGCGATTGCAGCGGTCGGCTGCTACAAAGGTTTTAGCATCTCGACAGCAGGTGGGGCAGAGGGTGTTGGAATTGCTACAACTGGATCTGCTGTAATCTCTCTTATTACAATTCTCGTTTTAGATTTTGTCTTGAACCATGTACTCTTTAACATTTTGGGGATGGTATAATTAGCCGTCAGGCACCAGCCGTCGGTAAAGAGGTTTTCGGCTCATAGGCGCAGGGTTTTTGCAATGTAATACAAGGAATGGAAATGTAATACAAGGAACAGATTTAGTCTATCCGTAGACTAAATCCAGTCTATTCCCAGACTAAATCCGGTGTTTCTTTAAGATATGAGCAACGTCTGTCAAAGTCCAAACGCATGCTGTGTCTCCGCAAGGTAAAATTAAAGAATGATTTCAATTAGGAATGTCACCAAAAATTTTGGAGGCAAAAACGTTTTAAACGGACTAAGCCTTGAAATTCCGAGTGGTGAGACGCTCGTGATTATGGGACAAAGCGGGTGCGGTAAGAGTGTACTCCTCAAAATTATTACAGGATTGATGTCCGCCGATTCCGGTGAAATATGGTTTGATGGAACAGAAATATCGAGCCTAAACGGGAAAAAAATGAATAGCCTCCGCCGAAGGATTGGAATGCTATTTCAGTCTTCTGCCCTCTTTGATTCGATGACTGTGGCGGAGAACGTCGCTTTTATGCTGGATCAGCATACAGATCTCGATAAGCAAGAGATACGTAAGGTTGTTGACGAGAAACTCAGCCTTGTTGATTTAGTAGGTGTTCAAGACTTACGTCCCGCTGAATTAAGTGGTGGTATGCGAAAGCGGGTTGGACTCGCACGCGCCTTGGCATTTGATCCAGAGGTCATTTTTTACGATGAACCTACGACCGGACTTGACCCGGTTACCTGTACTGAAATCAATCAACTGATAAGAGATCTCCACGGGAGGCTACAAGTCACCTCCGTTGTGGTTACACATGATATGCACAGTGCCTTCAGTGTCGCAACCCGAATGGCTATGATTCATGAAGGTCGACG
>JAAXHD010000134.1:5586-28974 GCA_012271015.1 Candidatus Poribacteria bacterium
CCAGACCAGATTCTCAATATGGAAAATCCCATTTTGAAAACCTATTTGGGGAGATAGCATGAACTTTTGGACAGCTTCTGTAAAAGTCGGTGTAATGGTTCTTATCGCAATCGTTTTTCTGACAATTCTTCTGACGAATGCTGAGAATTGGCCATGGGCAACTGCTGGTGATGAACTAACGTTTCAATTTCGTTCTGTCAATGGACTTTATGTCGGAGCAGGGGTCTACCTATACGGTGTCCCGATCGGAAAAGTAACGACTATTGAGCTCCGTCCTGATACTGATAATGTACACATCAAGGCGAAAGTCAAAAACGCGTTTGAGTGGTTGCGAGAGGACTGTAGTGCCAGGATTTCTATGAACGGGTTTGTCGGTGAAATTTATATCGCTCTTGACAATGGACCGATTGGAAACCCGACCTTAAAACCGGCGAATTTGCCGATTGTTGGAAAAGATCCTGTGAATGCTTTGGAACTTCTTGAGCAGACAAGTGCCGGTATGACACAGGCTATTGAACTCACAACGGCTGCTAATGAGGTGCTCCAAGCGAACCAAGAAGCGATTCAACTCGCCATTAAAGAGATTCGGGAGGTCGTCGCACTCACTGGAAAAACTATTGAGAAGTTAAGCATTGACTCTGAAGAGACGGTAAAGACTTTAACGCAACTCGCCTTAGAAAACGATAGGCGGTTTCAGGGGACCCTCGTAAAGGTAAATAACCTTATAACACAGTTGGAGGGTGATTCTCTGATGGTGAGCAGTCAAATAAGTGACATTACACGTGAACTCTTGCGGCTCCTGAATCAGAATTCACCGAAACTCAACACTATTTTTACCGATATTCGCGCAACGACAACAGAATTTCGACAGATAACACAGGATTTTCGATCAGATTTCGACACATTAGCCGCACAGGTTTCTGCCCTCGTTTCGCAAAGTAGCGGGGCTCTTCAAAAGGGAGAAGCCAATATCGCACCAATATTAGAAAATCTAAAGGCGACGACTGCTTCGGTCGCTGCTCTGGAGATGAGCGTCAAGCGTTTTCTTACCACGCTTAACGAAGGGGAAGGGACTGTCGCGCAATTGCTGAACACACCTGAACCGCTTGAAGATGTCCGACGAACTTTGCAAAATGTCAACGAAACGATGAGTGCGGTAACAGACCTCTCTCAGAGAACTGAGAGGCAGTTGGAACAATTTGATTTACCGGAATTTGGCTGGGATTATGAACTCCGCTATCTAAGTCTCGAAGAGCGACTCCATAACGAATTGGCGTTTTTACTCTCTCCAAACCCTAATGCGCACTATAGGTTAGGGATAGGTGTTCGGGATGAGAAGGTTCGGTTTGAGTTTCAGTATGCACATGATGTGACGGATTTCCTTCGGGCACGTGCAGGGTTTATGCATGCCAAAGTCGGCGCGGGACTGGATTTGTGGTTGTGGTCCCGACGTTTCGGCATTAGTGTTGAAGGTGTAGGGTTGACAAGCAGTGAACCGGAGTTGAACGCAGAAGTGGCGTTCAGGTTCTTCCGATACGGGCAATTCCTGATTGGCGGAGAGAATTTGATCGGTGAGCGGCGCTGGACGACAGGATTTCGCTTTTTGGGTGGCGAATGGTAGTTGTGAGATGGCTGTCAGCCGCCAGCGGTCGGTTAAAAAAGATTGCCATAAGGTATAATGAAAGAACGTAGCCTGCAACAACGGCGCAGGCGGATATGAGGGACGCACTTCGCAGTCGAAACGCACGTTATATAACCGCAAGGTAAAATTAAAAAATGGCACGAGAGAAACGCAAATTTGTCTGTCAAGAGTGTGGCTATATAACACCAAAGACGCTGGGACGGTGTCCGAGTTGTCGGAGTTGGCAAAGTTTCGCTGAAGAGATAGAGACACTCACTACACTATCGAAACATCGTGATATCGGACAAATGTCTCGCGAACCCGAGCCTATCTCGCACGTTACGGCAAGCGAAGTAGAACGGCATCTAACCGGGATGTCGGAGTTTGACAGAGTGCTTGGTGGTGGAATCGTGCCAGGTTCTGTAGTCCTTATTGGTGGCGATCCGGGGATAGGCAAATCTACGCTATTACTACAAGCTGGTGATGCGTTAAGCCGAAACTATGGAGATGTGCTTTACGTTTCCGGTGAGGAATCTGTGAGCCAGACGAAACTCCGGGCAACTCGACTCGGCGTTGAATCTGATACGCTTTATGTGCTCTGTGAAAACAATTTGGAGCAGATTGAAAAGTATATTGAGGCGCGAGAACCGAAGGTTGTCATCGTCGATTCTATACAAACGGTTTATTTGTCGAGTATCCCGTCTGCACCTGGGAGCGTCACTCAGATTCGTGAGTGTGCCGGGCATCTCCTAATTTGTGCGAAAAATCGGAATATCCCAGTGTTTCTCGTCGGGCATGTAACAAAGGAAGGAGCACTCGCGGGGCCTCGCGTTTTAGAACACATGGTGGATACTGTTCTCTATTTTGAAGGCGAGCAACACCACATTTACCGCATCCTTCGAGCGATCAAAAATCGGTTCGGCTCCACGAATGAGATCGGAATCTTTGAGATGCAGAGTACCGGGCTTGCGGATGTGATGAACCCGTCAGAACTCTTTTTAAGCAACCGGGAGGAAGAAGTTTCAGGATCTGTCGTCGTTTCAAGTATAGAGGGGACCCGACCCTTACTCATGGAAGTGCAGGCACTCGTTGTGCCTACGCATTATGGAAACCCCCGCAATACAGCAGCTGGGGTGGACCGACACCGGATTGCTTTGCTCATTGCGGTACTGAATAAAAGGGTAGGGGTTAACGTTGGGGATTCTGATGTTTTTGTTAACGTTACGGGTGGGTTACGCATTGATGAACCCGGTATAGACCTCGGTGTGATGATGGCGATATCCTCAAGTCATCGCGATCTCCCTGTGGATCGGAAGACTGTTGTGATTGGTGAGGTTGGGCTTGGTGGTGAAATACGTCCCGTGACGCATGTTGAGAGACGAATCCGAGAAGCCGCAAAGTTAGGCTTCAAACGGGTAATTTTTCCCGAATATAACCGGAAAGGCTTGGAAATTGACGAGGATATTGAACTTGTGGGTGTTAGCGACGTATATGACAGTCTCGGAGCTTTGCTATAATAAAATACATAATTCGTTCATAGTTATAAAACCTAAATCGGGGCGTGGTGAGTCGGGCGGCTTGCCGTCAACATCGCAAATCTAGGGCAGATACTCGCAAACAGAGGTGTCTTGTAAGCACAAATGGAGTCCACGTCCGCAATTGACATCACTATTTTTCGAGTTATACATTTGCGTACAATGGAGTGCAAAAAATGAAAGTTTGGGGTATCCGTCTCTTTTTTATACTTGCCAGTTCGGCAAGCTGCTATATAGTTTACAAGGCCCCGACCGCAGCGGTTGTCGGATTTATCGTTGCCCTTCTACTTGTTGCAGCAGAAATTTGTCTGCGTACACCGAGGGCGCGTGGCATCATGGCAAGTCTAATAGGGTTCGCTGTGGGTCTTTTGGTTTTTCTTGCCATACTACCTCTCCTTTCACAACTTGATGGTAATCTAAAGATAGTGATTGTTCTCAGTCTGGGTTACGTGGGTATGATGGCTGGTTACCATCTTTCTACGACATTGAATTTAAGCCGACTGTCGGGACCCGATGGGTCAACTCGTTCTGGCGAGTCAGGTTCAGTTCAAGCTGCAAATAACTTCAAAATTTTAGACACAAGTGTTATTATTGATGGCAGAATTCTTGAGATCTGTCAAACGAGGTTTATTGAAGGCACGCTTGTCATTCCACGGTTTGTTCTCAATGAGTTGCAACATATTGCGGATTCAACGGAACCCCTACGTAGAAATAAAGGGCGGCGCGGTTTCGATATTCTCCGGGCGCTTCAGAACAACCCAGCGATTGATGTTGAGATCTCGGAGGAAGAAGTCCCACATTTGCCGGAGGTTGATGCGAAGTTGGTCCATCTCGCACAAAAGCGGGAGGCAACGATTATCACAAATGATTTGAACCTCAACAAAGTCGCTGAATTGCAGAGTGTGAAGGTTCTCAATATTAACGAGTTATCAAATGCTGTCCGTCCTGTCGTCATTGCCGGCGAGGCAATCCAAGTGCTGCTCCTGAAGGAAGGTAAGGAACCGAATCAGGGTGTTGGTTATCTTGATGATGGAACAATGGTAATTGTTGAAGATGGGAAGCCGTACATCGGAAGTACGCTTAACGTTGAAGTTACACAGATGTTGCGGACGAGTGCCGGTCAAATGATTTTCACGCGAATCAAAGAAAATGAAGTGGACGTTGATGAACAGCAAGGTATGCGCTCTTATCCCCGCAGCTGGTAAAGGGAGCCGGATGGCGCATTCGGTTAAAAAGCCTTACTTAAAATTGGCACAAAAACCGGTTTTGGCACATACGATTCAGCGATTTGAGCAGAACAGTGCTGTGGATGCGATTTTCGTCATTGTTGACCAAGCTGATTTTAGTGAGTGCCGCACCGCTGTGTTGCGTCCCTATCCGTTTACAAAGGTGCGGGGACTTGTTGAAGGAGGAGAAACCCGTCAGGTGTCCGTCTATAACGGTGTACGTGCCCTATCAGCAGACGTTGATTTTGTGATTGTCCATGATGGGGTGCGTCCTTTTGTAACGGATGAAGTCATTTTCGCGTGCCTCACCGCCGCGGACGAATGTGGTGCCGCTGTTGCGGCTGTGCCAGTCAAGGATACAATCAAAGTCGCCAACGCAGATAGTTTCATTGTTGAAACACCGGTACGGGATCAGCTTTGGGCGGTACAAACACCTCAGGTCTTTCGGAAATCTCTTTTAGAAGAGGCACATCAAGTCGCACAAGCGCGCCAACTCACTGCCACTGATGATGCCTCTCTTGTTGAACAGCTCGGTTTTCCTGTTAAGTTGGTGAAGGGGAGTTACGCGAATCTAAAGATAACTACACCCATTGATTTACAAGTGGCTGAAGTGTTGATCTCAGATGCTACTCTTTGGTAAGAGGGTTGTCAGTCTTCGATCTTCGGTTATCGGTCCCTCGGATGGCAGTTACATTCGTTGTATCCGTTCCAAACGTCTCTTTTTTTACTGATAACTGACAACTATGTATAAGAAAGAATGCGAGTAGGTATTGGTTACGACGTTCATCGGTTGGTTTCTGATAGAAAATTAATTCTGGGCGGTGTTGAGATCTCATATCATTTGGGATTATTAGGGCATTCGGATGCGGATGTCCTGACCCACGCAATCGTAGATGCGATTTTAGGCGCAGCTGCACTCGGTGATATTGGCGCACATTTTCCTGATACAGATGATCGTTACAAGGGAATGGACAGTCTTATTTTTCTTGAAGATGCAGTTGCGAAAGTGAGGCAGTGTGGCTACCAGATTGAAAATATAGACAGTACGGTTATCGCACAGCGTCCGAAATTGGCACCCTACATTTCCGAGATACGCACACGACTTGCCGAAACGCTTGATATTGACGTGTCGCAAGTGAACGTTAAAGCTACCACAGCGGAAGAATTGGGCGTTGTCGGTGAGGGGAAAGCGATTGTCGCTCACGCTATCGCCTGCCTTTCTCGGCTAACGGAAGCATAGGGGGGCAGTCAGTTACACATGAATACACATGAAAAAAAGACCGCACCGATCCCTAAATCCAGTCGTAACCCAATCGAAAACCTGCCTGAAATATTGTCCAGTAGGTTTCCTCTATAGGAGACCGGCGAAAGGAAGGCAGCCCAGGAGCTCATAAGTTAAAAATATGAAAATCTATAACTCACTGAGCCGGCAATTGGAAGATTTTGTACCGCTAAATCCCGAACAGGTATCTATTTACAGTTGCGGTCCGACTGTTTACGATTACATTCACATGGGCAACGCACGCACTGCTTTAGTGACAGATATTGTTCGGCGCTATTTGGTGTATAGAGGATACAAAGTCAAACTGGTTCAGAATTTGACGGATATTGATGACAAGATTATCAATCGTGCAGCAGAGTTAGGTGTCAGTGCAAAGCAACTTGCACATCAGAACGGCGAGGCATTCTTTGAGGATTCTCAACGCCTCGGTATCCATCCCGCAGATGTCCATCCGAAAGCAACCGAACACATCCCAGAGATGATCAGTTTAATTCAGACCCTGATTGATAAGGGCGCGGCTTACGTCATTGATGGGAGTGTTTATTATCGCGTGAATCAGTTTGTTGAATATGGAAAACTCTCTGGTAGGAAGCCAGAGGATCTGCTCGCCGGGGCACGAGTTGAAATTGATGAGCGAAAAGAGGATCCACGAGATTTTGATATGTGGAAAGCCGCGAAGCCAGGCGAACCTTCTTGGGAGAGTCCGTGGGGTGAAGGCAGACCCGGATGGCATATAGAATGTTCTGCCATGGCGATGAAGCATCTCGGTGAAACCATTGATATCCACGCCGGTGGCGAAGATTTACAGTTCCCACACCACGAAAATGAGATAGCACAGAGTGAATTGGCGACCGGATGCACCTTCGCACGCTACTGGATGCACGTTGCTTTTTTAAAGATTGATGGCAAGAGAATGGGTAAATCGGAACAGAATTTTATTCTGCTACGCGATGCCCTTGACCATTATCCCACCGAAGTGATCCGTCATTTCCTGATTTCGGCGCACTACCGGCATCCGCTTGACTACAATCCAGAGAGTCTGTCGAAATCGGAGGGGGCTCTCAGACGTTTAAATAACTGTTTGGATGCATTGAAAAAATACGATGGGCAGTTTGATGGAAGCAAAACCGGGACCTCTCCGCTTCAGGAGGCAATCCAAACGATGAAGTCTCGGTTTACCGATGCTATGGATACAGACTTCAACACGGCGCAGGCACTCGGTGCTATTTTCACGCTCGTTGGCGAAGTCAACAGATCGATCAGCACTTCTGAAGGAGCAGATGCGCCCATTTTCGCGCAAGCATATCGGGCATTGACTGAAACCTGTGAGGTGCTTGGAATTTACAGTATGGAGGCCCAAGATGGCAGCAACGTGGAGCAACGCGACCAGCTCATTGCGTTGTTGTTAGAGGTCCGACAGGAGGCACGAAGTCGCAAAGATTGGGATACATCCGATAAAATTCGGGACAGGCTAAAAGAACTCAACATTGAAATCCAAGACACCCGCGAGGGGGCTACTTGGAAGGTTACGTCATAAAAGGAGGAAAAGATGATTTATCGATTCACTGCATTCTTTTCACTGTTCTGCTTTACTGTTATTTTGCCTGGATGCGCAGCACTCTTCTCGGAACAGGAATGGAGCGAAAATTATGCCCTCATGGAAGGCGTACAGGCGACAAGTCCACAGATGATTGATGGCAAGTTGAACACTATCGGGGAAACCACCTTCCCCGCAGGCTCGCAGGGATTCATTGGTGCGAACCCCGCTTCACAAGTAATCATTACGTTGCCAGAAAAAAAGATTATCCGTCGGATTATCGTACATTCGGATAATTTGTCGGAGTTTGATATTTACGCCGATAAGGGTAGCATCGCCGTTGATGCGGACTGGCAGTTAATTAAGGACGTAAGGGCTGTCAAAGAGAATCCTATTAAGATTTCACTACTGATTCCGTTTCCGACAGATCGAATTCGGTTGCGCGTTTTAGGCACGAAAGATGACGCACTCTTGAGCCGGCAGGAACGAGCACGTTCTGGTGGCAGAGGGTGGAATATCGGGAGTCGGCGCGCTGTTGGAAAGGTCCGAGAGATTGAACTTTACGGTTACAAAACCGCTGAGCAGGTAGAAGAAGAACAGGCGACGGATAAGCGTGAAAAAGAACTTGATGAATTGCTCGATTTGTAGTAACATCATAAAGTAGGACATCAAGGTGGCTGTTTCTATAACGCCGCCTCAGCGGAAGCACGCCGTCACGATGATTGCGATGGCGTGACTTCCGAAATTTTATACCATAGGAAACGGCATCTGTGTCGTTCTGGCAACAAGGAGGCAAAACATGCGTTTTGGATTATTGATACTGACCCTCTGTGTGGTGATTGGGATGTCGGGCTGTATTCTCGCATCGAATCCAGCCCTTAACTTGAGCAAGAACATCGCTCTTGATGCGACAAGCGAGGATTCAAAGTACCATGACGACAATATCTACTCAATAGGAACGACGGGCCCTATTCTTGAAGACGGGAAGGATGAGGCCTCTCAAATGGAGTCTGATAAATACACGGAGGCTGTCCTTAGATGGCGGCAGCCGCAAACGATTCAACAGGTTGTGGTGAAAGCCGAGCCGGGTCAACTGGAATTCTTCGCCGTTCAGTACATGAATGAAGAGGAAGAATGGGTTACCATAAAAGAGGTCCGGGACAATATGCGTCCTGCGTACAAGTTCACCTTGAAGAATCCGATTGTGACGACGAAGTTTCGTCTCAAAGTACCGCGTCGTTGGGATTCGCGTCGGATCGGTGGGGCGAAACGCTCAACCCGCGGCGAAACTGGGGCACCCACAGCGCAAGAATATAAAGAAATTCAGGAAATTGAAATCTATTACGCGCTCCCACCGGATCCGATGGAAGCAGGCACAGCAGAATAGTAGTTCTTGGCTATTGGCTATCAGCCGTCAGCGATCAGTAGAGCATGAGGCAGTCGCTATCGTTTTTCCTGCCAGAAGATTCTCTTGCTGACAGCCGACGGCTGACTGCTGACGGCTATTAAAAGGCAGGAGATATGCTGTCTAACGAGACAATCAGCCTAATTCATTTAAATCTAATTCAAGGTGTAGGACTCAAAACCGTCCAAGTCTTACGGGACGTTTTTGGTAGTACAGAGCGGGCACTTCAAGCGGTGCCGGACGAACTCAGAAAAATAAACCGACTTTCCCCAGCGGTCTGTGATCTCTTAATTCACAAACCCGTTTTGTATCCAATAGAACGTGAGCTTGAATTGATACACAAATATGGTTGTCAGGTTGTAACACTCTATGATGCCGCATATCCGCACCACTTGAAGGAGATTGATACACCACCCGTTGTGCTATATGTAAAAGGGGAACTTACCCCGGAAGATGCACTTAGCATTTCCCTCGTCGGTTCTCGAAATGCGAAGGACTACGGGCGAAAGGTGAGTTACCGCTTGAGTTACCAGATCGCGCAGCGTGGTTTAACGGTGGTGAGCGGGTTTGCCAAAGGCATTGATACTTCCGCACATCGTGGCGCACTTGAGGCAGGCGGTAGAACAATTGCAGTGATGGGAAACGGGTTAAGTGTCGTTTATCCTGCGACGAATAGCAATCTCGCTGAGAAAATTGAAGCATCTGGTGCATTAGTCTCCGAATTCCCAATGGCAGTCAGACCGAAGCCGAGAAACTTCCCACGTCGTAACCGTATCATTAGCGGTTTGACGCTTGGAACTGTTGTGGTAGAGGCATCAAACCGGAGTGGAGCGTTGATTACCGCCCGTCTCGCCGCTGAACAGAACAGAGAGGTGTTCGCTGTACCGGGTGAGATCTTTTCTGCACTCTCAGCGGGTACCCACAAGTTAATTAATGACGGTGCGAAGCTCATTAACACTGTGGACGATCTGCTCAATGAACTGCCGCCACACGTATTAAGTCGAGTTCAGTCCCCAACATCATCACCTGTGCCAGATATGGAGACTGTGCCTGCACAAGCATCCTCTGTTGAGAAGAGTGGCACTGAACTTGTCCCCTCCCAACCTTCTCCTAATGTCCAACAATCCGTCTCTACGCCACCCCCACCGGATTTAACACCTGATGAGAAGACGATTTTTGATGCCATTGAGGTGCCATCGTCGCATATTGATACCATTGTTCGGACGACACAACTCCCGATTAATCAGGTTTCAAGCGTGCTGTTGATGTTGGAGCTTAAGGGTGTTGTTCAGCAATTGCCGGGGAAGCAATTCACTAAGGGAAATTAATACGCAATAAGTAATTTTGGGCTTGGGAACCCCTTGAAAAATTTGAATAGCAGATAAAGTGAAAGAATAAGGTAATGCAAATAGGAAAAAAGTAATGTTGCATAAGTTATTGGGAACAATATTAGTAGTGATAATAGCCATTGGATGTAATGAACCCACGCTTGAAATTGAAAAAGTAAGCTTAGCTCAAGAGTCATTACAAAGTGATGTTCAAGACTTGAAGGAGCGAGTCTCCGCACTGGCACTTGAAAATGAGCGTTTAAAAACCCAAGTAGACCGATTAAACCTTCAAATCCAAGACCTATATTTCATGACTGAGCCTTTACGGATTCGCGTTGTAGATAGAGAGCAAGGGAATTTTTACTACGCTGATACTGGGAATAATATATGGGGTATGTTGCCTTCCCAACTGCCGTATGTTGAACTTTGGTATCTTATCAGGTCTGCTGAAGGCTTAGGATATAGTGAAAAAAAAACAAAAGGTTTGCTGGATAAATATGTTAAGATGTCAGAAACCCCTTATTTCACAGCATATAAGCCAAAGTATACCTTTCATAAGCGCGAACTGACTTATCACCCTGATTTAAAAGGATATGTTGAAGATTAATACGGGCAAAACTAACAAATCCAAGTTCAAAACTATTTATTGCAAATTAATAAATCATCTTAACAACAAAGAGGAGAGAAATGGCTGGATATTCTAAAATTTATTGTATCGGTGGCGAAGGTGGATTCTTGGGTGCCGACGGTATGAACCCTATTGATTTCCAAATTCTCGTTGGTGATGCAGATCGACAGTGGTTAGAGGTGCGTTATTTTAATAGAGACATTAAACCAATTGGAAGAGTTAGAGTGATTATCCCTGCGGGGCCAGATCATCCAGATGCCCTTATTGATGCGTGTCTGGCATTTTTTCCAGAGTACTTTGACTCATGTCCGACACTAACACAGGTCGTTGAGACACTTAGGAATGTATCAAGGGTTGACTTTCATTTAGATGGTGAACCTACCGGTTGGGCACAACTTCGAGAAGAAGCAAAACCTTTATTCAAATACCTCGTGATTTACAAGGCAGAGTTGCAAAAAATAAATGGAGTGGAACAATCGATGGAGGGATAGCGGTTTTTCGGAGAAGATGAGAACCATGCTTATGATCGTGAAGAACGTAAAGATCCTTACGGTCAATGGCACGAAAAGCAGGCACAGCAAAGAAGAATGCGACGCGCTGACCGTGGGAAAGTGCCTAAAAGCACTTAGCTTTTAAAGTCTAACGAGAGCCTGTACCAAATCATCTGTTGTAAACGAACTATGACATTTTTTCCATGTCCTTATCTCGATAGTGATATTGAACTTACGGATGAGCGAGAACATCATATTACCTCACGTCATCCCGATCTTCTGCCAAAGTATCGGCAGTGTATCCCTGATACTTTAATGCTTCCTGATGAGATTCGTCGGAGTTCTCGCGTTAGAAATGCTCGGTTGTTCAATCGTTGGTATAAGTGGTTACGTGGAGGCAAGTACGTTATGGTTGTTGTGATCAGCAATCCTGTCCCAACGGAACGTCATTGGATTATCACTGCTTATATGACCAGCAGACTCACAAGAGGAGGAGATATTGAATGGAAACGAACCTGACTTTTCAATATGACAGAGACGCTGATATTTTGTACGTAAACACTTGCTCTCCGTATCCAGAACAGGAAAGCGAGGAGCTTGCTGACGAAATTATCGCGCGTTTTAACCCAGACACAGGGGACATTGAAAACCTTGAGGTCTTATTTTTTTCCACGCGGTTGCTGCGCGATGAACTCTTTAATTTACCCATTTCTGCCCGTTTACAGTTGAACAAGGAATTATGAAAATACTCGGTATTGATACCTCATGTGATGAAACCGCTGCTGCAGTTGTTGCTGATGGCAAGGAAGTGCTTTCCAACGTCGTCGCTTCACAGATTAAAACACACCAAGAATACGGTGGCGTTGTACCGGAACTCGCATCGCGGAAACATATTGAAGCGATCAACTACATTGTAAGTAGGTCGTTGGCGGAGGCGGATGTTACATTCAAGAACTTGGACGCGATAGCCGTGACGAATCGTCCGGGCTTAATCGGGGCGTTGCTGGTCGGGGTCGCCGCGGCAAAAAGTCTTGCCTATTGCCACAACCTGCCACTACTCGGTATCAATCACATTGAAGGACACATTTATGCGAACTTCATGGTGCATGATGCCCTAACGTTTCCGCATATCTGCCTCACGGTTTCTGGCGGGCATACCTTGCTTGTCGAAGTTCACGAAGGGTGGCAATACAAAGTATTGGGCGGTACACAAGACGATGCCGCCGGTGAAGTCTACGATAAGGTCGCGAAGTATCTCGGACTCGGTTTCCCCGGCGGGAAAGTGATTGATGACCTTGCACAGAAGGGTGACCCTTCGGCGATAAAATTTCCGAGACCGATGCGGAATACGAACGACTACCAATTCAGTTTTAGCGGTATCAAGACCTCCGTTCGCTATTTTGTAGAGAAGGCACGCCGAACAAATCTACTCATAGAAAATGGGCGAGAGAATGTGGAGCCTACCACCCCTGATATGGTAACCCTCAAAGATATTGCTGCGAGTTTTCAAGCGGCTGTTGTGGATGTCCTTGTTTACAAATCGCTTCGCGCCGTGAAAGCCACTGGTGCCAGGGCGATAACCTTAACGGGGGGTGTTGCCGCAAATAGTCAGTTGCGTGCTTCACTCAAGACTGCCGCTGCAGAGATTGGTGCGGAAGTCTACTATCCGCCGATGCGCCTGTGTACGGATAACGGCGCAATGATCGCGGGAATCGCTTACCAGAAATATCAGCAAGGACTCCGAGACGCGCTCTCTCTGAATGCGACTCCGAACGGGGCTCTTGTGGATATCTAATTTTGGCTATCGGCTATCGGTTGTCAGGACTGGGTTGGAAGGATAGAAGGGAGGAAGGTTGAGCACCACCCTTCCAGTCTTCCAACCTTCCATTTCAGACTCCTGCTGACTGTCGACAACTATGAAGAGGAGTTGGATTTGTGGATGTGTGTTTAGAAGCCGTCCAATGTCTAAAGTCGGGTGGTATTGTCGCCATCCCAACCGATACGGTCTATGGGTTGGGAGCCGACCCCTTTAATCCGAGTGCTGTGCAAAAGCTCTATACCGTGAAGGGACGACCGGATGGAAATCCGATTCCACTCGTTCTCAGTTCGGTTACGGATATCCATCGCTTCTCTCGAAACCTACCGAATTTCTTCTTCCATCTCACAGATCGGTTTTGGCCCGGCGGTTTGACCATCGTTATTGAAAGTAAAGGACTGCTGCCGGTGTTAACCGCTGGAGGTAACACTGTCGGAGTCCGGATTCCAGACAATCCGTTGCTTTTGAAAGTCCTCCAAGCGTTTGGCGGACCGATGGCGATAACGAGCGCGAATCTCTCTGGGGAACCGCCAGCCACCTCTGTTCAAGAAATTGGTCAAGAACTCGCCTCACGAATTGATATGATCCTCGATGGTGGAAAGACCCCGGGTCCCATCCCTTCCACGGTTTACGACATTTCCGTCTCGCCGCCACTTGTTCGACGACACGGTGTTATTTCGGAAGAAACACTCGCCAAGGAGTTCGCGTGCTACAACAAGCGTTAAAGCAACTGCTTCAATTCTTAGCCACCCCCACCGGAAATTGGGTCATCCTCGGCTTCGTCAGTTTTGTAGCATTGGCAATCGTCTATAACAGGAAAAGACAGATTCCGGGGTTGACCGTAGAGATTATCCCAGAAGATACATGGTTTATCAATCGCGATGACAACCATCGCCTTGCCATCGTGGTGTCGTTGCACCTGATTAACAAATCAAGCGCGCCTATCCGGATTCGGAAATGTAAACTGAGTGGATATTCACCCAAACCGCCGCCTGAAAAGTTGCTTTTACAGGGGCATGATGTGAGCGTTGAACTGGCGTACCCGAAGCATGACCTCTTTGTTGATGTAGATGGGCATCCTTCTGAACACACTTCAGAGTACGTTCTGAACCCTTACACCGAACAACGCATGTGGGCTTTTTATCATTCCGGCATCGTTACGATGACAAATATGCTTCGCGCACCCATCGTACTCAGGGATGTGAATCGGAAACGTAAGTCTATCCAAATCGCTGTGCCTCGCAATATGGAACAGATTCAACTCTATCGCGAGGCAGCAATGCGATGGTGATTAAGCGAGTTCGGACAGTTTCACAGTTCTGCCACCCGCTTCTGCCGATATGTCAGAGGCAAAAACGACGCGATGTGTCTCAAACGCCGTGTCAAAATCGGTCAACGGCATCGGTTCATTTCGTCTGATGCTGTCTATGAAGGCTTGGAATTGTGGTTCATACGGGTGATCGCTGACATCACCAGAATCAATGAGCGAAGTCTCAAGCGTACTCCATTTGCTCTTATCCATACCGTGAAGTTTCGCGGAATAGATGCGGTTATCAAGCAAACTCCCCTCGCTGCCGACGAGGTGGATATGGAAGTAGTAAGGTTGTAAGCAATCGACACAGGAGGTGACTTTTCCGATCTTTCCGCCACCTTCAAACTTAAGAAGGCTGACGCTCGTTGTTTTGTATTCGTAGGGTTGAAAATAAGCACCTGAGGATTGCGTGTGGTAACTCGTTACCTCTTCAACGTCTCCATCCATAAAAAAGAGGAGGGCATCGAGCGCATGACATCCAGCAGTGAGTAGGGTGCTACCCCCAAAGTCTTTTTTGATGTTCCATTCGTATTGTCCGTACCAGGGTCCGATGCCGTGATAATAATCGACTTCGGCGTAGTGGAGTTCACCGAGCAACCCGTTGTCGATGACCGAGCGGATCATCGTAAAGTGCGCGCTATATCGGCACTCAAAACATACACAGACGTTGACACCTGTACTTTTGACTGCATCACGGATAGCTTTCGCATCCTCGTATGTAAGGCAGATCGGTTTTTCTATGATGAGATGTTTTCCCGCTTGGGCAGCGGCGATGGCTTGTTCAGCATGAAAGGGATGTGGTGTACAAATATCAATGATGTGGACATCCGGATCCGCAAGCATTTTGTCAAAATCGGTATAAGCTTTGAGCGGTGTCCCATAAGTTTCTGCCAATACAGATTTATCGTGTTCTCGACGTGAACAGATGGCAGTGACATCTGAACCTGTAACGGCTTTGAAGGCTTCGATGTGAGCACCGGCTACCCAACCGAGCCCGACAATTCCAACGTTTAAATTATCCATTTTGCGACTCCTTTGGCAACTGAAAACTGAAAACTGAAAACTGAAAACCATCATATCACGGATATGAATTTTTGCGTGAAAAATTGCTGACACGTTTAGTTCTTCTATGGGAGCGATCTCCATATCGCTGCCATTCTATACAACCAACAGAAAACTGGAGACTAAATAAATTTGAAAAAAATAGATTGATATAATTTTTATTTTCCTATATAATTAATTAATGATGAAAAAACATTGGCTTCATTTCGCAAATCAGTTTGAGATGCCTAAGTCCGTTTGATAGGTGCCGGTCTGAGAGGGAATCGGAACCCGCTTCGCGTCGGCGCGACGAATTTTTTGACATGACAGAGGAAATGTACTATGATATGTGGGAATTGGAGAACAGTGCTTTTTTCAAGTAAACGTGCGATATGGACTCCGCAAGCGGTGCTGCTCGGCATCGTTTCTGAACCTATCCTATCCATCTCAACCCGCAATCAAGGAGACGATTCTGATGGAGACCAAAATTTCCGATGTCTTCCCCCCGAAATTTGCAAAAGAAGGGCTAACTTTCGACGATGTTTTGCTGATTCCGGCTGAATCGGATGTGCTGCCGGATCACGTAGATACGCGTACACAACTGACACGGAATCTCCGGTTAAACATTCCTATCTGTAGTGCGCCTATGGACACCGTCACGGAATCTATGCTTGCCATTGCAATCGCACGTGAGGGAGGCATCGGAATAATTCACTATAACTGCACCATTGACGAACAGGTATCTGAAGTCGACCGAGTGAAACGCTCGGAAAGCGGGATGATTACCGCACCAATTACACTAACGCAGGATAAGACGATTCGCGACGCTTTAGAGGTAACAGCACGTTACCGCATCGGTGGTGTCCCTATCGTAACGGAAGATGGTTACCTCGTGGGGCTCATTACGAACCGAGATCTCAAGTACGAAGACAATCTGGAACTCCCGGTAACCGCCCGAATGACACCGGGTGATAAGTTAATTACCGCGGCACCCGGAATTACACTTGATAAAGCCAAAGCGATACTCCACAAATCTCGAAAAGAAAAACTGCCGATTGTGGATGACGATTTTCGACTCTGTGGATTGATTACTATCAAAGATATTGACAAAGTCCAGATGTTCCCGCAGGCGTGTAAGGATGAGGCTGGACGTCTACGCGTTGGTGCCGCTGTTCTGCCCTCAACGCCTTTGGAGAACGTCGACAGGCTAGTGGCAGCTGGTGTAGATGTACTCGTATTGGATACAGCACATGGACATTCCAAAAACGTAATTCGATCTACAGAGTACGTTAAGTCTCACTTCCCAGATGTTGAACTTATCGCTGGGAATGTGGTTACACCTGAAGGGACACGAAGCCTCATTGAGGCAGGCGCGGATGCCGTAAAGGTCGGTGTTGGGCCCGGTTCTATCTGCACAACCCGTGTGGTCGCAGGGGTCAGTATTCCACAAATTACAGCAATTTACGATTGTGCCAAGGAAGCGGACAAATTAGGGGTACCGATTATTGCCGATGGCGGGATCCGCTATTCTGGGGACATCGCGAAAGCGATTGGTGCCGGTGCGAGTTCTGTGATGATCGGTAGTTTGCTCGCTGGGACGGACGAGAGTCCTGGGGATACTGTCATCTATCAAGGGAGAACATATAAAATTCACCGCGGAATGGGGTCATTAGGGGCATTGCGAAAACGAAGTGCCCAACGTTCAGAGGAGAATAGCGAAGATATTTCCAAACTGGTCCCCCGTGGGATTGAAGGACGTGTTCCACATAAAGGGAAACTCAGCAATTTTGTTTATCAGTTGGTCGGTGGTATCCGCTCGGCAATGGGCTATTGCGGTGCTTCGGACATTGAGGCGTTGCGTAGGGATAGTCAGTTTGTACGGATGTCAAGTAGCGGCTACCGGGAAAGCCATCCCCACGATATTGATATAACCGAGGAAGCACCGAATTATACGGTAGCGAATCTTTCTCCATAACTGTTTTTTTTTAACGTAATTTGATAAATCAAGTCTTCAGAACTGGGTTTGTGAATCTATACGATTTAGGACATGAGAGTAGCACGTAACGAAGTCGAGAGCGGATTTAAAGAACGCACCTGAGAGTTTAGGTGATCGTAAGTTCTCCGCAAGGAAGGATTAAAAATCCAGGAGGCCATAATTAGAAAGATGAAAGTTAACGAAGAAATGTCTTTTTGGGATAGGCTCTATATCCCGGCGTTGATTAAGGGGATGTTTACTACCCTGAAACATATCCCGAAAAAGAAGTTGACATATCAGTACCCTGAAGATCCTCGGAGCGTGGATGAACGGAACGATAGGTACCGCGGCATTCACAAACTGACGGTGACAGAAAAAGACGAAATTAAATGCGTAGCATGTTTCTTATGCGCAACTGCCTGTCCTGCAGATTGCATCACAATTCAGGCGGCACCTGCTCCAGAAGGTTGGGAGACCAAGGAAGGCTATCAGCGCGAAAAATATCCTGATGTTTTTGAAATCAATATGCTCCGTTGCATATTTTGCGGGTATTGCGTCGAGGCATGCCCTGAAGATGCTATTCGGATGACAGGGTTAACGCTCCCTCAATACTTCCGTGAACGTCAAGAAGAGGGAGAAAGTCTCGGAAGTTCCCGCAGTGACTTCATCTTTGATCGGGACATGCTCGTTGCAAACAACGACATCCCGCAAGAAGGACTGAGCGTTGAAGCGAAGTAGGTGAACCGGTCGAGATAATTGATGGCATCATACGCCCCCTTCCCGAATAAGAAGTACAGCATCATATACGCGGATCCGCCGTGGGATTATAAGGGACAACTCCAACACACAGGAAGCGGTGGCAAGGATAGTGGCGGCGCAGTTCGACATTATCCGACTGTCCCGGTCTCAGAAATGAAGTCCTGGGATGTTGACTCGATTAGCGAAGAGAATTGTCTGCTGTTTATGTGGAGCTCTTCTCCACATCTTGATCAGGCGATTCAACTTGGCAAGGCATGGGGGTTTCAGTGGGCAACAGTGGCTTTTGTCTGGGATAAACGACGTCCGAACCCCGGTTTCTACACAATGAGTCAATGTGAATTATGCCTTGTTTTCAGACGTGGTAGAATCCCACAACCGAGAGGGGCAAGAAATATGAGGCAACTCGTTCAGGTGAAACGGACCCGCCACTCTGAAAAACCCGAAGTCGTGCGTGAACGGATTGAGAAAATGTTTCCACAACAGCGTAAGATTGAACTGTTCGCTCGAAAGCGATACCAAGGCTGGGACGCATGGGGACTCGAAATTCACTAACTTCGTAAAAATCTGATGTGCCGTTGGCACATGAGCTGAGCCGATAAGGCGGGAGCCGAAATATTAATTTTTAGTTATTAACAGACCGGGCATGACGGGTTTGGTTCGTAGTGAATCGTTATGTTTTCACCGGTCATTCACACATCTATTTGCCTAAATTTATTTCAAAGGCATACAATCGAATCGACCCAATGCAAGGATTATCACTTAATTTTCGTTCGGAAACGCTTTTCGCGTTAACTGATAAAATCAAATCCAGTATTGAGGGACGGATGAGTTGGGGGGATACCTTTGGCTTGGGACTTGGTGTGAAGTCGGATAAACATCTGATCGTTTGGACACCAAAAGAGAGCTCAGAGGGTGATATTCTACCCGGTTTTGACTCAGAAGATGGCGAGCTTACAGTAAAGATGCGACCCCGTCCAGGGGCATGGGTCTCCTGGATTGACGAGGCGAAGGTCACAGCTGAAACACAGGATGACTATGACCGCGTCCATAGAAGCATACAAGAATTGGAGCGCAATGCGCGCCAGATCACAGATTTCGCCGATGGCATTGTCTCGGACATCGCTATTCAAAACCTGGGAAAATCCCTAACGCTTTCCGAACTCGCTCAGGATGTTTTAAAAGCACGCTTGACAATACCCAGTACCATCAAAACTGGTGGGTATGTGCTCGCAAATGTTGATAGGACTGATACTGAGGTGATACCCTCGGCTACTGTTATCATTCCAGAGCAGACCCACATTCATCGCGTTCATCTCAATGAAGATGCCCTTTTTGACCAAATACTCGCGCAGGACTACAATCTGCTTCTTGTGGTCATCAGAACTCATATTAAGCAGTACCCTGACCTGATTGATTTGGGGTACGGTTTAACACTTCATACTCGACTGTCTAGTGTATTCGATGATCAAGATACAGAGGCATCGGTGTCAATTAAAGAAGGTTTTGATCCCATTCAAGTACTTGCCACAGCTGCAGTTTACGATCCTCTTGAACCGGAAACGCTGCGGTTAGTGCCTATCGCGTTCAACGCACCTGCTGAGGAAATTGAGACCGCAATTACCGAGAGTTCAAAGAAAATCGAAACCTACACGGTGAAAGCCAACCAGAACGCCTATCAACTCATGGCGCAATTCCAACAGGGTGTGGAAACCCGTTTGAGGGCTCTTGTCCTTGGACCTGGACAACGCGTCCATAATAAGGTGTGGGACGATCTGGTGATCCGTGAATTGCGGAATACCATGCTTACTTTCGTCGAATTCTATGAGGAATATCTCGCCGAACATTTTGAGGCATCACTCGCAACGGCGAAAACCGATATTCTCAAAGAGAATATCGACCCTATGATAGAATTTTGGCAGTTGCAGGATAATCAGCAGTTAACCCTGAATCACCTCATTCAATCTTCCTATAAGTTGGCGAATCAGGTGCTGGATCGAGCTGCCGGGTTGTTTCATGATCTGGTGTTTGAACAGGACTTTATTGAGACCGAACTTGTCAAGCAGGTGGAACCCTCAATTTTTGAGAATAACGAGCCCTTAAACGAAATTTACTTGCCGGAGTGGACGCGTGGAACGGTGCGTGAAAAGATGGCAGGTATTACCCTTCGCTCGACTTTACATGCGACTCAGGTCGAACGTTTGACGACTATTTGGTTGGAATTGCTGGAACTCGCGAACTTCGCGAGCCAACACAGGCGGGATTTTGAAGCCGTTATTCAACCGTTAGTCAATCTCCTATTAGCGGCGAAAACAGGGAAACCAACACAGCGCCGAAGTCAGCAGGCACAGCATCGAGGTGCGGGAACCCCCAATTTTGCTGGTTTTGAGATTCCTGATAGCACTGTTGAGCAGTTACTTGATCATGTAAAACTGCATTTATCGACTATAAAGCAATGGTTGCAGAATATGCCTTCCGCAGTGGACGAGCAACAGCATTACGCGACTTTGTGGGTGTTGGTACTTGACGGTCGGCTACGTGAGCAGCTCCTTGCCGATATTCAACCTACCTGTGACATTAATCTGAGTGTGCCGGATCAGACCAAAAGGTTAATCAATCTCATGCTGGGAAGCGCACTTATTATTCAAGCTGAGAAGGACCGTAAGTCAATAGAGCGCAACCTGAATCGGGCGATTATCTCAAAGACCGGACACGAATTGGCAAATGTTACAACTGCGGCGATGCTTGCTATCCATGGGGATACCCTACTTGCAGTGCTTTACGAGGAATTGCTCGGTTATCATGGCACTTTGGCAAAACGGGCAGGTCGCCTCGCGAATGCCCCTCAGAAAGAGAAGAAACGGAAGCGTACGCAGGCCCGAAACAACGGTGCCGTGAACGCTGAGGCGATCGAGGCGGAACAGCAAAAGGTTGAGGAACTCATGGCTTTCCTCAGACCCTATCGTCCGGAAGAAGTTATCACCACTTTAGCGACTGCTGGTATTGATCCGCGTGCTATTAACCTTGAAGAGATTCGGAAACAGCAGGTGCTCAGTTTCGATGTAAGTGATTTACCTGCGATAGATGAAACATGGCTCGGTGATAGTAAGAGTGTTGAGGATTATCCAAATTTGCGGGTGTTCCTCCTGCAAAATCAGCTGCCGATATCGACGACTGGTAGGTTGCTTATGGAATTGCGTCAGCAATTTCCGGATGAACTTTTCAATCATGTGTTAGGCCTCATCCAAGAAGTTAAAGCACTCCAAGTCGACGATTTTAAGGGCGATCTGCTCAATCAGTTTGTCACCTATATCTCCGAAAAGGTGTGGCGATGGGAGTTGACACAGATTACGGAAGCCGAACTCCCGCTCTTGTTAAAAGAGAAGGTGCTGGCATCGGCGATCTGCTATGAAAAAGAGGTTGATACCTTGCTCGAATACGTTGAGCGGTACGATGAACTGGTATCTACAAAACTAACAGCAGGTTCAGAAATGGACAACCATCGTCAATATATTGAGGAACAATTTCAGGCAATCGTTGAAAGCCTTTTGGTGTAATTTAATGAAAGTAGCTTTATTGGGCAACAGTCAGTTAGCCGTCTCGACTGCCTGGGGCTTGTGTCAATCGGAGACGGCGCGGGAAGTTGTTTTTGTGTCGGATGCTGCGTCGAACAAGAGTAGATTTGTTCATCCAAAAGAGAGCACACCGACAAACCTCCGAGATCTTGCGGAAGCAAATGCTTTAAGTGCAAGTGACACCGAGATTTCCGCTTTCGATTCATTAGAGGGTCTGGCGAATACAGACCTTGTTGTTCTGTTACCTCCGGTGGGTCAATCTGATTTTCGGTCGCCTCAAGCCTCCAAGACGACAGGTATCGCCCTCGTTCGGAGATTTTTAACCGGAATCCAACAGTACGCCTCGGATGCTAAGATTCTGGTAGCAATATCACCTACGAATTACATCTCTGCGTGGATACATCAGGCGCTTGATGGGGGGCAGATTATCGGACTCGGAAACGGAGCGGCTACAGCGCACTTAGCCTCCGAAATCGCGAAATGTGTTAATATTTCCGTAAAAGATGTGACGGCTCTGGCGATTGGGAGTGATCAAGAGACGTATCCGCTTCCGCAATACTGTCGAGTGAACGGTATCCCGCTCGCACAACTGATGTCTGAAACTGACATTGACAATCTCTGTGAAGCCGTTGCGCAGCGTTGCCCGTATGGAGTAAGCGGCGAATGGACATTGGTAAGTCATATTTTACAGATTGTTTCGGCGATCGCTCTGGATAAGAAACGAGTGATGAGTGTCGGCACACGTGTTTCAACAGGGACAACGTCCGTTTACCTGAATGTTCCCACACAGATCGGGGACGATGGTGTCGCTGCTATTGTCCCACTTGAGTTGACAGAGCAACAACGCGAACAGTTTAAAAAATTAGTCGGACAGAGTGCTGAAGACCAAATTCTATAGAAAATTCATGGAACTGCTATCGGCGGTCGGCAATCAGCAAGAGACTTTCTTTAAACGAACCCCTCTTTTACTGACTACTGAAAGGTTTTTCGTTGTGGGTTGTAGGTTGTTGGTTATAAGTTAAGAGAAGAACTTGATAAACGAGAATATCTTCACTTATAACCTAAAGGTTTTTCGCAGACGGGGAAGCCCATAAGGGAAACCTCATACCGTTGATTCACCGAACCTAAAACCTATAACCATTTTCGTAGAAAAACCGATCTGACGGCTAACGGCTATTAAAAAATGAGAGAAATATACCAAAAAATTCCAGAACTAATTGAGTCCTCCCAAGTCGGTGCCTACTGCACAGTTGTAGAGACGAAAGGCTCAACTCCACAAAAGCCCGGCTCGAAACTTTTGATTCTCCCGGATTTGCGGAATATTGGGACACTCGGTGGGGGTTGTGTTGAAGCCGAAGCGCGGCGACAGGCGATCGGACTGATGCAAGATGGTGTGCCGCGGCTGCTTGAGTTCCAGTTGGATAGCGATTACGGTTGGGACGACGGACTCATCTGCGGCGGGAATATGAAAATCTTTATCGATTTACCGAAGACCGTCGCCGAAGCCGAGATGTTCGAGAGACTCCAAGCGTTGAACGCCGAAAAAGTTCCACTCGTCTGTGCAACAGTTGTCACGAGTGAAAAACAGGGTGTTGATGTTGGCATGAAGATGATCTTTGCTAACACAGGTAAGCATATCGGCACGTTAGGCGATCCTGCTTTGGAAACGGCGGTGGAAGAAGAAACGGCGAAGGTGCTTGCGCGGAACAGTGCTGGCTTGTTCCAGGAGAACGAAACCGCTTCGGTCTTCTTAGAGCCGTTGCAACCGAGACCGACGTTGCTTATCGCAGGGGCGGGACATGTCGGTCAGGCACTCTGTCATCTTGGGAACTGGTTGGATTTCGACATTGTTATTGTCGA
>JAAXHD010000134.1:28983-47173 GCA_012271015.1 Candidatus Poribacteria bacterium
ATCGAAACGGAACTCCGAAACTATCCGATCACACCACTGACGTATGTCGTGATTGTCACCCGTGGGCATCAGCACGATGAATCGGCACTCCACAGCGTTGTTGAATCGGATGCCGGTTACATTGGCTTAATCGGCAGTCGTCGCAAGATTAAACTGATATTTGACGATTTGATGGAGGCAGGGATTTCCAAGGAGAGACTTCAGCGAGTTTATGCCCCCATCGGACTCGATATTAACTCGAAAACAGTCCCAGAGATCGCAGTCAGCATTGCATCGCAACTCATTCAGATCCGCAACGCCGCTGACTCTATTGGCACTTTTGACGCACAACCAGCGCGAATGCCTACCGTTAAAATATCTGGGTGAAAAAAAATGAAGAAGATTGAGATAGAAGAGGGCAGGGGCTATACGCTTCCCGAAGTTATAGACTTTGTAAAACAGACCTTAGACCGCGTTAGCGAAAAGTCGACCCAGGACCCACTACGATATTCGTCTGTCGATGTTTATTGGTTACTCCATGATATGCTTCGGTATGTGAACAGAAATGTCCCCGGTGAATTTATCCTACTCCAGACCGAAAAGGATACTTACCGAGTAACTTATGCGGCTGAAGATTCTGCGAAACAGAGATCGAATAATAAACTCAAGGCGGAGATAAACCGAACCGCAAAATACCTTGAAGAATTGACCGGCAGAAAACCATCATGGGGTGAAAAAGAGTAAAAGTAGTAGGCACACTCCATGGGTTCTCCGTAACCAACCCACCAAATCCCGTAGATGTGGTTAGCAAAAAAGTAGTAGACACGCTCCGTGTGCCGCAACTGGACTACCAGAACTTGGTAGGTGCGGTTTCCCAACCGCACCGGATTTCCTCATCATCTTGCCATAAGTTATTGTTCTACGGCGTTTTCCCTTCTTCAGCCCCATAGGGGGCGATATGTTTATAGAAACGCGTTCCTCCCTTTCTTCAGCGCTGTAAGGGCGGTATCTGTATAGATCCCAAAGGCGTCCGGTTCACCTGTAGGAGGGATTTCCGAATTCCGACTCCCCCTTCTGTAGGAGCGACCTCCCGGTCGCGACATTCCACAGAAAACAATCCGCAAATCGAAAACTGGATTGCGCTGGTATAGATTGATTTCTCTTGACGCTCGCTATCCGATATGCTATTATTCTAACAGGTGATTACAGGAACACAAGTTCGGAAGTTTTTCAGGTGTTCGCTCAAGGAGAAATCCATGGAAGTCATAAATTGGCTAAACGAAAATGATGGTGCTGTAATAGGGATGGCTATTATTGTGCTTGTAGGTATAGCGGCCTATTATGCCTATCTAACGCGGTGGTTACTAAAAATTAATAATACACCCGATATTGCAATTTCTCTGCGTCCCCACGAAGCATACCTCCCTTGTGTTATGCTTCGCATAGAGAATATAGGGACGGGGGCGGCACGTGATATCCGGTTCCGAACAGACCTCTCTTTTAAACCCGATGGAGAAAAAGCACTGGAGGAACTCGGCTTCCTCAAAAATGGAATTGATTATCTGGGTCCTGGACAGAAAATTGAGCATTTTCTGGTAAACGTGGCAGATAGATTCGATGAACTGAAAAAGATGCCACTTCAGATCAGTGTCACTTATGCGGATTCGGTGAAATTAAAACGTAAGCATGAGCGTAGTTTTTCTCTTGATTTTAGCGAGGACGAAGGTCTCGCGCGCATTGGCACGCCCCCGCTTTTTGAGATAGCCGAGGCTACGAAAAAGTTACAAAAGGATTTAAACCGCGTTGCCACTGGAGCTCGAAAACCTATAGTTCTCACTGAACCCTTATTTGAGCATCGCATACGGAATCGTGCTGATTTTCTGGAGAGCCGGATAGGTCAATTCCCTCGTACTATTCAAGATAAAATTTTACAGAAAATAGACTTTCTTATTCAAGAGCAAGAGCGGGAAATACGTGAAAAAGCACAAGAGAATGGAACAGAAGCGGACACGAATTCGTCATGAAGGGGAGATGAAACAGATGACAATTACAGTTTATATATATCCTAATGATAAATGCCGGCTATTAGAGATTCCTGATGATGCGGTGGAGCCATTAACCGGAAATAAGGAACGGTTATCACATGAGGAATTTGAGGCTGCATTGCAGAGATTAGCGGACCTATCTATGGAAATTGACGGTCCTGATGCACAGCCATTATCTGATTACGCGATGAGCCGCGAAAGCATATATGAAGATCATCCAAAATTATGATTTATCTGGTTGATACCAATGTTTTGTTGCGATTTTCACGTCATGGGGACCCAAGTTATCAAATCGCTCAGGATGTAGTGAGTAAATTAGAGGTAGAAGGTCACCAGTTACAAACTACATTGCAAAATCTGGCGGAATTTTGGAACGTTTCAACTCGGCCTGCAAATCGAAACGGTTTTGAACGCACACTACTTGATACAAATCTACTCTTACAAGAATTGGAACTACTTTTTCCTTTGCTGACGGATTCGCCAGCTGTGTATCGCGTATGGAGACGGCTTGTCGTGGACTATGATGTGTCAGGTGTTCAAGTTCACGATGCCCGGTTAGTTGCCACGATGCTTGTCCATGACGTAAAACATATTTTGACTTTCAACACACAAGATTTTACCCGTTACATGCCCGAAGAAATTATCGCTGTTGATCCATCGGAAGAAATAAATTAAAGGAGAGTATTACATGAACCACGAACCTAAGGTAACAGTTGAAAATATTGAGGTGTCTGTGGATGCGTTAGACGTCCAGAAAGCGGCGGACATCTTTGAGGAACACGGGTGTCTTGTCGTGCGCGGTCTGATGGCACCCTATATTAAGGCACTCCATCAGGACATTGAAGCCGCCGCGGCGGAATCCATATCTTTGCTTGACGAAGCAGAACAGATCGTTGAGGGATGGCGCACACCCAACGGCACACTATTCCTTCCAGCACCAGAAGGCTACCAACGCGACAAACAGATTATGGTACTGTCGATAGGCTATCAGACGAGCGCGGCGTTTTTCCAATCCGCTCTCGATGAAACGACAGTCAATATCGTGGAAGCGATCTTGGGACCGAATGTGGAGATCTTTGGGAACGGACAGTGCCTCTATAAAGAACCAGTTGGCGGACATCCGAAGCATCTACATCAGGATTCTGCGTATTTTGAGCACCGCCATCAGGGACCCGTCGGTATTCTGAGCTACGTTGTGGATACGGACTTGGTAAATGGGGCGTTACACGTCGTTCCGGGTTCACACAAACTCGGACAACTTAAGCATATTGATACGTTCTCACATCTCGGTCTGGCGGAGGATGAGTGGCCCTGGGAGAGCGCACTCCCCGTTTGTGGCAAAGCTGGTGATTCGATCTTCTTCAATGTCAAGACAGTACACGGTTCCAAACAGAATATGTCGGATAAACCGCGTCCAATTTTCATCAACCGCTATCGTCGAACAGACGATTTCGTGATCATCGGTGGGACGACCACGACGAATCGCGCAGAGGCAGAAAAACGTGCCGCCGCGGCTGAGGAAGCGAAGAAATCTAATAGTGATCGAGGGTTGATGTTGCGCGGATTCCGTCCTTTTGATTCGTAAAAAAAAAATAAAAAGACAAATTGTGCGGATTATAGTCCACCCTATAACTGATACAGCATGAGATAGATAATCACGCCTGTTACCGAGACATATAACCAAATCGGAAAGGTAATCTTTGCGATACGGCGGTGCTTCTCAAACCGTTCGCGCCACGCCAAATAGAGAGTCCGCAACGCCAACGGCACTATGACGAATGCCAAAATAATGTGCGAAATCAGAATGGTGAAGTAGACCGGACGAATCCATCCCTGTTTCGTGAATGGTTTCGATCCGGCATGGTAGTGGTAGATAACATAGCAGACCAGAAACAGCACGGACACACCAAACGCCGCGAGCATGCAGTTTTTATGTGCCGTGATTTTCCGTTGTCGGATTTGCACATATCCGATCGTCAGCAAAACACCGCTTATCGTATTCAGCGTCGCGTTGACCGTCGGCAAATCTGAGATCTCAATCATTTTTAATTATTCCTTGCGGTTCGGTCAGGGGGGTTGGATAAATAACGTTCCTTTCCGTATACTCGCCTGCGCCGTTGTTGCAGGCTACGGGTTTGGAGTTAGCAAAAACCTCTTAACTGAAAACTCTTTTTTAACTTCTACCGGGGCCACCGGTAAGCTTGTGCACCCTTAGAATTCTCTAACGCAAATTCCCACCGTTGACACCATGTCTCATATTGAGTGTTACCGGCTTCCGGTCGCAAACGACTCCGCATGAGAAATGCGGGGAAGTAGGGTCTCCCTGTCGGCTGATAGACATCGTGGTAGCGGAGATCGAAACTCCATCGGATGCTCTGTGATTCATTCGGTTTCGCGCTGTGGAGCGTGTAGTTGTGGAATAGAATAACACCGCCGGCTCGGATAGGTAGTGGTTTCGGTGTGAGGTTATCGGGTTGATGTTCCGGTGGGACCGCTAATCCGGCTGAACTCCAATCGTGCGTGAAAAGCCCCATATTATGGCTACCCGGCAGCACTTGTAGACACCCGTTTTCCAGTGTCGCATCGACAATCGGAACCCAAACGGTTAGCATAAAATAGGGATCGGTGTCGGGCCAGCAGACCCCCGCGTCCTGATGCCAAGGTGTCGGTGCGCGTTGTGAACTCTTTTTAGGCAGGACAGCGCGGATGTGTTGGATCGGATTGCAGATGATTTCGGAACCGACGAAAGACTCCGCGATGTCAAGGATTTTCGGGTTCTTGAGGAAGTTGAACGTCGCTTCGCCGCGTGCCTGCATGATGTCCAGATTCGCTGTTATCTCTGGTGCCTCTTTCGACAGGTGGAGCAACCGTTCTGTGAAAGATTTATCGGTGTGCGTATCTGTAACTTTCCCTTCAGCGTGCAATTTCTCGGCGCGTTCCGCGATAATTCCCTTATATTCGTCAATGACAGGCCCCAGATCGTTCTCATCGAGTGCGTCTTCAAGTAGTAGATATCCATTGTCGTGAAAGAAGGAAACTTGAGATTCAGTCAAACGCATAATTGCGTCCTCCTTGCATTGTGTTGTAGAGCGGGGTTGCAAACCTATATTGCACTATCCCCATCGCTGTTCTGGTGGATCGAAGACAAATCCGTGGAAGAATTTCCGCTGTTCCGTTGAGAGTTGCTTGTTATAGAATTCTTTGGAGTACCCCCAATGTTCCTGTGAGGCAATCATCCACGGATGCTCGTAAGCGTAATAGAGCATTTCGCGAGAACCTTCCGGTTTTGTGAAGATACCAGCGGAATGCCAGACGGCATTATGGAAGAGAATCGCACTCCCGGGTGGGGCACACACCTCCAAAGCACCGGGATATTCATAAGGATGTCGTAGATCTTCATGGTTCGGATCATACATTGCCGTGTGGCTACCCGGTATGAGCCACAGATTTCCCCGTCCGCCTTCTGTCATATCCGTCAGATAATAGCCGATTTTGAGTTGCAAAAACGGGATCGGACGTAGGTTGCGATAGCCTTCATCGTGTCCATCAATGTGCCAGCCCATCGAACGATCCATGAGATCCGAAGCGTGCTCGACAATGGCATCCGAAGCGTGATGGTGCGGCATTTTATTCAGCAACCCCATGACATACGGCAGAATGGGTTGCCAGTCCAGGAGTTCCAAGAACGCCGGATGGTCCCCAAGGATATAGAAGATACGGGTACTTTTCTCGCCGTGGATGTGGGTCATTCCAGTTTCGGTTAGCCCTTTTTCCTCACATTCCCGCCGCTTCTCCATAACCTCAGCGAGGGCACTCCTGAGCGTTGCAACGTGTGACGGAGCAAGGAAGTTGTCTAAGACGAGAAAACCGTTGTTTTCAAAGAAAAACCGTTGGGCGTCGGTCAGTTCGTGTGACATTGAGTAACCTCTTTCAGGTATATCGCTTCTCAATCTCTCATATTCTACTATAACTCGAACAATTTTATGGCATTTTCACTAAAGATTCGTGCTTTATCTGCTTCAGAGATCGGCATCTCCTCAATTAAACCGACGAATCGGGGCATATCCACCCATGGATGATCTGTTCCGAACAGCAAGCGATCCGCACCGGAATACTCGTATGCGTACTGTATTGATTGCATCGATGGTGAGACGGTGTCGAGATAGATACGTTGCAGATACGCGCCCGGTGGTTGTGTGATGTTTTCTCTGGCTCTCCCTAATACTTCGGCCTGATGATCGATCCTGCCGCTCATATAGGGTAGGATACCCCCGACGTGCGGCATCACGATTTGGAGGTGTGGGTGCCGTTCGAGAATCCCGCTCAGAATCAGTCGCAACAGCGCGAAACTGTTGTCCACCTGTAACCCCATCATACCGATCATCCAGTGATCTTTGATTGCCGCTCCCCACGTTGGGACGGTGGGGTGCATCACAATCGGCATACTGAGTGTTTCAGCATGCGTATAGATCGGTTCAAATTGTGGCGCGTCAACAGGTTTCCCGCCGATATGGGAATAGAGCATAATCCCACGAAAACCGAGTTCCTTTACTCGATCCATTTCTGTGATGGCTTCATCTGGATTTTGCCACGGCAGGCATGCCAATCCTGCAAATCGGTGTGGATATACGTCCACGAGTTCGGCAATGGCATCGTTGATCGCTTGCGCACCTTTGAGTCCTAATTCAGGCGCAAGCATGCAGGGTGGCGGGATATTGGTACTGAGCAGTGCCATATCGACCCCCGCTTCGTCCATATCCTTGAGTTTTCGTTTTAGATCGTAGGCTTCGTCTTGCAGACGAAATGTTTGAACATCGCCGTACGTAACAACAGCCTCGTTCCCGCGGCGGATGACTTGCGGCGGGTGTGGGTTCTGGACGAGGATTTCAATATAGGTGTCTGGAAATATATGGCTCTGACAATCAATACGCATTTTTTCAGTCAAGGGTGTTTTATTTTTTTATATTTTTTAGTATGCCATGTCTAACCTTTTTTTATCAAGGAATCTTTTTAACCAACAGTCCGTTTGTCTTTAGGAACCTCTTGCTGTAAGAGCGAGCTGTGCTTGCGATCTCCCTTATTTCGTTGTCGATAAATTTTGCGTTTCAGGACATTTTGCGTTATCATGTGAATGTGATGCCTCATTTCCAATCAACTTGTGTGACATAATGTGGAGAAAAATTTGACAAACTATAAGCATTTCATCACACACATTTGCCTATTGATGCTCATGGTGGCGTGTCAAAACCTTGATGCCCAACAGCAATTACCTTACGGTATCGAAGCCAGATTCGGTATCAATAAAGGCTTGATAAGCGATACAGCGTTCTCACCCGATGGCACTCGACTCGCAATTGCAAGCAACGTTGGTATTTGGCTTTATGAGGCTGCCACTGGGGTTGAAACTGCTTTGGAACCTGCGACCCCCTTTGATGTTTCTGCGATCGCGTTCTCACCCGATGGCAAAATGCTTGCCAGTGGCAGTGATGTAGGGGCAATTTGGTTGCGGCGTATAGATACAGGTGAAATCAGGCATTTTTCTTCCGAGCATACGAGAGAGATTTCTTCCATGGCGTTCTCACCCGATGGTAAGACGCTCGCCAGCGGCAGTATTGATAAGACAATTGGGGTGTGGGATACAGAAATAGGCAAACTTCATAGACATCTCACTGGACATACAGATGCTGTCAACATCGTTGCGTTTTCACCGGATGGCAAAATTCTCGCCAGCGGAAGCTCCGATAAGACAGTGCGTTTATGGAATCCAGAAACTGGCAAACTCGGGAAAACCTTCCTGAAGCATAAAAATGTCGAGGTTGGGACTGTTATCACTGAATTGGTGTTCTCACCCGATGGAAAAATGATTGCCAGTGGGGGGACTGAGTGGCCAGAACTTCTTGTGTGGGAAATAAAGACCGGTCAAGTGCGGCTGACACATCATTCGCATAACTGGTCAGTGGACGCATTAGCATTCTCACCGGATGGGATCAAACTCGCTATCGGCGGAGATACAGATGCAGTGGAGTGGTTGGATACAGATGCAATTAAAGGATTGGACCCAGATGAAATGGGCATCTCTATAGTTCCAAGCGATATATTTCCGATGGAGCATCCGGGGTGGGTAGCCGCGCTTGCATTCTCACCAGATGGTGAAACGCTTACGACTGTGAGTCGGAGCGGAACAATTCGGTTTTGGGATACATCGAATGGCGATCAACGCTTCCCCGCCATAGGGCATAAGATGGTCGGCACTGTATTAGTGTTTTCGCCCGATGGTCGGACGCTTGCCAGTGGGAACGCCGACGGTACAATCCGTTTGTGGGATGTTGGGACAGGAAAAGCGGTATCCATGCGTTATGAAAGGATCGGTGCTCCGACAGCATTGGCATTTTCACCGGGCGGTCGGATACTTGCCAGTGGAAACGCTGATAATACAATCCATTTGTGGGAGATTGGAGCCGGAAAACCGTCGTTGATTCGTCGTATAAGCATGGAGACTCCCAGGACATTGATGTTTTCACCGGACGGGACTGTACTCATCGGAGCGGGGATCCATCAAGAAATTTGGTCGTGGGATATCAGACGCGACGCGTTACGAACAACCCTCAAAATTGATGGAGAGATTTCCAAGATAGGGACGTTTTCGCCCGATGGCACGAGCCTCGCAACTGTAGGACTGCGCAACACAATTCGGCTATGGAATGTAAAGGATGGCACGTTGGAGTCCACCTTCGTTTCAGGTCATTTCAATGTAGAGGCGATCGCCTTTTCGCTGGACAGCAGTCTACTGGCGAGTGGTGGATGGGATGACCTCACGGTGTGGGATGTCAGGCGCAATCGTAGGTTAGCAACTTTCCAAGAGGAGAAGGCCTGGATACGGGCGTTGGCATTCTCACCAGACAGCCAAATGTTAGTCGGTGGGGACATGGATGGTAAGTTACAGGTGTGGAATGTCGCGACTGCTGTCCATTTCGCAACGCTCACTGAGCATACAGAGGCAATTAATGTAATTACGTTTTCACCGGATGGCAGGACCCTTGCCAGTTGGAGTGCCGATGGCACAATTCTGCTATGGGATTGGAATAAAATCCGCGCAGGTCAATAATCGTTAACGGAAATTCTAAAGCGCAAAAAAACGCACAAACACTTGCTGAACAAAAACACCGCTGGCGAGGTTCCCCAACCTCGCCATTGCAACTGAAAGACTCTTGCGATTCGCGACTCCTTGTGCTATCATCTAAGATATAAAAACCACTTATCAACCAAACCCGTAATGCGAGGAAGCGAAGAAGAGAGAATCCATGAGAGACCGGAGAATCTTTGTTATCTTTATGTGTCTATTGATGCCTATTTTCGGAAATTATCAAAGTGCTGATGCGCAGGAGGATCTCGCCCAACAGGCGTATGCAATTTTTGAGCGAAACTGCCTCAACTGCCACGGAGAACACGGTGCCTACACTGAAGAAATCATCATTGATCACACATCACTCATCGAAACTGGAGCAGTTGTTCCGGGGAAACCAATTGAATCCGAACTCTATAGGAGACTCATTGCAGAGGATGAGACGAAACGAATGCCACTGGCTCAACCTCGACTGCCCGGTGCCGCGATTGTAACCATCGGAAATTGGATTCAAGCAGGCGCGCCGGATTGGGAAGACACCTCTGCGACAGATGTCTCCTTCATCACACCCAAGAAGATGCTCGATACCATTGAGAAGCACCTTAACTCGCTATCACCATTTGACCGCGCCTTCACACGTTATTTCACGATGACACATCTCTATAACGCCGGTGAGAGTCCAGAGGCACTCCACGCCTATCAACGGGCACTCTCGAAACTCGTGAATAGTCTCTCTTGGGGACGCCAGGTCATCAAACCGCAGCCTATTGATCCAAAGAAAACGATTTTCTATATTGATCTCCGAGACTATGAGTGGGAGATTGGAACCAATCGGTGGACGCTAATTGAAGCGGAATATCCATATAAGATTGAGTTCGATGCACCAACAGAGACAAGTCTACATGAAACACTGATAAATCTACGCGAAGCGATGGAGTGTGAGGTGCCGTTCGTTTATGTGGATTGGTTCATCGCAACAGCCTCCTTGCCTCCGCTTTATCACGACATCTTGGATCTTCCAGAAACCGATCGAGCGTTAGAAGCGAGGCTTGAGGTGAATGTTGTTGAAAATATTCGGAATGCCGCGGGGAGACGCGTCTGGCGTGCAGGCTTCAACGATTCAGGTGTTTCAAACCATAACCGTGTTGTCGAACGTCATGTCTCACGGTATGGCGCGTATTGGAAGAGTTACGACTTCGCTGGGAGTGTGGGAACACAGAATATCTTCACGCATTCACTCTCTTTCACGCACGACGGTGGCGAAATCATCTTTAACTTGCCGAACGGCTTGCAGGCATATCTGTTGGTAGATGCTGGTGGCAATCGGCTGAATGAAGCTCCGATAAAGATCGTTCGGAACCTTGCCGCGAGTGATCCAACCGTCCGAAACGGACTCTCCTGTATTGGATGCCACACCGAAGGGATGAAAGTGTTTGAGGATCAGGTGCGTAGTGTTGTTGAACAGAATGCGAATCCACCTTTTGACAAAGACAGGGCGTTCCGACTCTATACAGAACAGGCGGAGATGAATGCCCTTATAACTGAAGATACCAATCGTTACCGTCAAGCCCTTGAAGCGTCGGGTGATGTATTTGGCGGCATTGAACCCGTTCAACGGTTCCACGAAGCGTTCCAAGGTCCAATAGACGCTGCACATGCTGCTGCCGCAGTGGGATTAGAAACAGAGAACTTCCTTCAAAAAATTCGCGAGAATGCGAGTCTGAAAAACTTAGGCTTGGGAGTGCTGACGGGTGTGAGTGGCACTGTGAAAAGGAATGTGTGGACATCGAATTTCAGTGAAATCGTTGCAGTGCTGAGTTCTCCTGACAACAATGTTGTTAAACCTGTTGTGCCTCGGACAGAACGCATCCCTGGCACTTTTGTTCATATTCCTGATCCGAACCTTCGCACCGCAATTGCAGAGGTTCTTGGCAAACCCCCGGATGCCCCAATCACAGTGGAGGAAATGGCAACATTGGAACATCTTCACGCATGGGATATGGGTATTAGTGCTTTGACAGGGCTTGAGTTTGCAACAAATCTGGACACTTTACTAATAGGCAGCAATTTGATGCCCGACCTATCTCCGATTGCAGGGTTAACTCAACTGAGTCAATTACGGATACCAGGTTGTAAGATTTCGGATATTTCACCACTTACAGAACTAAAAAATTTATATGCACTTGAAATATATGACAACGAAATCTCAGACATCTCACCACTGGCAGGGATGACAAACTTAGGTTGGTTATCTATGTACAATAACCCAGTCTCAGACATCTCACCACTTGCTAATTTGAAAAATCTGAGGGGCATGAGAGTGAGCGTTAAAGAGCCCGGTAATCTATCATTCATCGCAAAATTAACCAACTTGGAAGATATTTACTACTGGGGATCTGGCGATCCTGTTCCTGACCTGTCTCCCCTAACGAAATTACCAAGACTAAGAAAAATAGACATCCGTGGTGGAGGAGTAATGGACCCCTCACCTTTAGCAGGGCTGACAACTGTGAAAGAACTATGGCTACCCGACTGCGGAATCTCTAACCTCTCATTTTTAGAAAAACTAACCCGTTTGGAACAATTAAACCTTGAACGTAACAATATCTCAGACGTATCACCCTTAGCAGAATTAAGCAATCTGAAATGGCTTGATCTTAGGGAAAACGCAATATCCGACTTTTCACCTTTGGCACGATTAGCCGAGACTACCTCTATCTCTCGAGTCTTTAACCCAGGAGCTCCAGTAGGTGGACCTAAAATAGAAGGCCCTTGGTTATGGGGGACGGTGCCGGGGAAACGCCTTACAGACAGTACAGATTTGTTAGCGGAAGCCAGTGGTGGTAGTGTAACAGAAGATCATCTTGCTACTTTCGGGGCATCAGAAGGAATGCCTGTCGGAAATAACATATGGACAGCACACAAAATCCCGCCCGAAGGACGTAATAATGTCAGTCAAATGTTGGAATCCATTGGTATCAAGCCAGATGAAGAAAACCGGGTTGTCTATGGTTCTATCATATTGAATTCACCGAGCGACCAGAAGACGACTATGTTTGTTGGCAGTGATGATGCTGTCAAGGTCTGGCTTAATGGTGAACTCGTCCACAAGGCACTTGTTTGGTTTGACGGCATTTACGATTATCAAGATTTTTTCCCTGCGACCCTCAAACAAGGTGCGAATACGCTGTTGGTCGCGATTGACAACCGCAGCGGCCATGAATGGAGCGGATTTTTTGGTTTTGAAGAGGGCACGAAGTATACATTGCTACCTTTTAATAATAGGGTCTTTCTATCTGCAGATACTACGCGCGTCTACATTGGCGATACCCTCACCCTTCGTATCAACTCCCAAGATGTCACCGATCTGGCGGGATGGCAATCCGATATTGTCTTCGACCCAACTGTACTTGAAGCGATTAAGGTGAACGAAGGTGATTTCCTAAAGCAAGAAGGTCAAACAACCTTCTTCCAGAAAGGAACTATTGATAATGACGTTGGTAAAATCAGAGGTATTAGTTCAACAAGGCTCAACGGAGAGGGAGTCAATGGCACGGGGGTCCTGCTTTCGGTGACCTTATCAGCCAAGGCAGGCGGTGAAAGTCGATTGACCCTGAATAATTACCAGTTCGGTTCCAGTACCGGAGAGGTCATCCCTATCCAACTGTTGGAAAATGCTATAGACGTGAAAGAGCAGCAAACTGTTGGCGATGTGAATCGCGATGGACAGGTAAGTATCTTAGATTTGATTCTCATCGCACGAAACTTCGGGAAGCCAGTGTCCCGCGATTCACGAACCGATGTGAATCGCGATGGTGTCGTCAGTATCTTAGACTTAATTCTTGTGGCGCAACACATGGGTGAATCAACAACTTCAGCTTCGCCTTCCATTCTTGCTATGGACGCCGTAGACAATTTGGATACTGTGATGATACAAGCGTGGATAGCACAGGCACAAATTGAAGATGTCGGTTCTATCGCTTTCCAACAAGGTATCGCTTACCTTCAAAGTCTCTTAGCCTTGTTGATTCCAGAAGAGACGGCACTACTGCCGAACTATCCGAATCCGTTCAATCCAGAGACCTGGATACCGTATCAACTGTCGGAATCTGCAGAGGTTACTTTGAGAATCTATACTGTGAATGGTATCTTGGTGCGGACATTGGCATTGGGACATATGCCTGCGGGAATTTATCAAAACCGTAGCCGCGCGGTGTATTGGGATGGCAAAAATGACGTAGGTGAGTCTGTAGCAAGTGGCATCTATTTCTACACGCTGACTGCAGGAGATTTCACGGCAACGCGTAAGATGCTAATCCGGAAATAATATGAGATGAACCAGACGTGACCGGAAGTTGCATTTACGGATGCTGTCCATATAGCAGTATCGGCAATACATGCTATCCCTTATCTGGCAACATGGAATTTTGCCCATCTTGCCAATCCGCGTACTATACCGAAAATTCAACAGGTTTGTCACGACGCTGGTTTTTCAACACCGTGTATTGATACACCAGAGGCAACAATGGAGGAACTCTCATGCATGACGAAATTTTGAAAGAATGTCTTGACGCAAAAGCGCGTCTTGTTGCTTTGTTCGGAGACCTAGAAACCTATATGGAATTTATGACAAAAAAACAAGAAAAGGAGATGAAGGAGGGGAAAAAAATACATAGATTTACCAATCGTCCGGATAAAGAAACCCGAAAAGCCTGATGCCTAAGTTTCACTTGACACCGTGCTACCTCCTATCCCGTGGACTCCAGTTGACGACGTAATTAGATGGCACCTCTCGGACGAACATAGACGAGGCACGATCCCGATCCCCAAAACGATAAACGACGGAACTTAAATAAAGCTGCGTTTGCGCTCGTGTCATGCCGACATAGAAAAGACGGCGCTCCTCCTCAAGCTCCGCTTCCGTGATATTCTGCCGCCACATCGGAAAACTCCCCTCCTCCATACCGATAATGATAACAACCGGGAATTCTGTCCCCTTCGCTGCGTGTAACGTCATTAACGTCAGTTGCTCAGACTTATCGTCGAGTTCGTCAATATTGGTGAGGAGTTTCTGATAGTCCAAGAAGTTGATGAGTCCATGTTCATCGCTAATCAACTCGAAGTGGAGGACCGCATTCATGAACTGAATTCGGCGTTGTCGCCAGTCGGCATCCTCTGGGAACTCACGGATGGGGTCATGATGTAACGTTTCTATATACTCTCTCGCTTGTGCCGCTTCTGTGGGGTCAAGCGGTAGATTCTCCAGCCGTCCGATGTTATGTGTTTGGACGAAACGTTTCGCGACATTTAAAAATGTCTCGACTTCGGTTAACGCTTCCTCTGGATGGGGGATCCCTTCGGTTTTCGCAAGGATGCCAAGCCCAACAAGCGGTAGCAGTTCAGGGAGCGATTTCGCCTCGCGTTTGTGAGCATCGATTTTGATGAGTTCTTTAAAAATCTCCCGATTGACTCTGACATCCTCCAAAGCACTGTGTAGACGACCGTGTTCAATGTCGAATTTTTCGGCAAGTGCACTCATACTACAACGTTGTCGTGGAAAAAGCCTGCGCGCCGTTGCGAGCGTATCGTAATGGGGCGCGGATAAATCCTGTTTCAGATACCTGCTCAGGTCACGGGCAAGGATTGGATTGTCATATTCCGCTACGTTGTGTCCAATGAGAATCCGATCTTGGATAAACCCAAGGAATTCAGGCAACACCATTTCGATTCCCGGTGAGGTCTTGACCGTCTCTGTGTCAATTCCGTGGACGCGTCTGGCTGACTCGGGGATGTGTCCGCCCGGCGGTCGGACTAAGCGATAATACCGGTCAACTTCATCTCCGATTGGACTAAGTCGGTGCGCCGCGATCTCAACAATTTCTGCCGTTTTTGGATTAAGACCGGTGGTTTCCAAATCGTAGACGACCATATCTGCCATGTTTGGGGTTTCAAAACGATTCACAAGGCGTTGGCAGAGTTTGAGTGCTGTTATACTATGAACCCCTCCTGCTTCCAGACGGAGCACGTCTGGACTTACTGTATCTGCTGTGCCGATGAGGAGTGTCCGCGCATCCCGCGCACTTTCTCCGATTTCCTCGAAATTACCGATAAGCACATGCACCCCGTTTTCGTTCGGTTTAGGTCTGTTTCCCTCAGGTGGCAACAATTGGAGTTGCGGGGTGTGATTGAGATAGGTTTCAAGCGTCTGGTAAATAATGTGCGCGGCAGCGTACTCGTCGATCCCGTGGCTGGCGGTAATCTGGATCGGTTCGCCGAGATTCAGTGCACTGTAAAGAACGTCTTGTGCTGTAACCAGATTTGGCATCTCAGGTTGTTTTTCGATGACTTCCAGTTCTTCAGGGCGATAGGGGGTGCGCGAGCGTTCCAAAGTATCAAAGAGTTTCGGGATAATTTTATCGACCCGCTCGTCTTCAATTTCAGTTGATAGTCTCTCAATCTGTGTCCAGAAGTGCCGAACGTTTCGGCGTGTTAAGGGACCGACCTCTCGTGGATATGCTTCGATATTTTTCAAAAGTTCCACGAACGCGATGTCTTCACGTTGTGCGAGCCACTTCAAGCGCACCCATGTGAGGTCGTCGATACAAGTTTCAGGAAAATTGATTGCCTGTTCCAGATCTTGGGGGAGTTGCCACTGGATGAAACGGAGATACGCCAGGATACCCTTACTATTCCCCTCCGAAAAGGAGTTCGTCGGTTGAATTCGCTGGAATTGGATATGTGCCTTTAGCAGCTGTTCTTCCAGAACGTCCGCGAGTCTGTGTGTCCTGTAAAAAATGGCAATATCGCGATAAGAGTAGTTGCGTTTCGTTACCAAGTTCTGGATGACATTAATGATATTGTGTGCTTCCGCTATAGGTGTGTCAAAGGTATAGTGGAAAATGTCGCGTCCCGCGTCTTTATGGGTTCTGAGGGTGTGCTGTCTCTGCCGTTCCGTGTTTCTGGAGATGACCTCCTCAGCGGCGCGCAAAATCTTCTCGCTACACCGATAGTGGTCGTCCAAAGCGAGTTCTCTCGGATTGTAATCTACTTTGAAGGCATCAATGTAAGCGGGATTCGAGCCGCGCCAACTATAGATCGACTGATCTTCATCAGCGACTACCATGAGGTTGTGTTCTGGCGGCGCACAGAGCAGTTGGAGTAGGTGATACTGCACGCTGTTCACATCATGGAATTCGTCAACGAGGATATGGACGATTGCTTTGTGGTAGTCTTGTTGTACGTCTTCCACCTGTTCAAACACCTCAACAGTTTTCACAAGGAGATCGTCGAAGTCGAGTGCATCGTATGCCGCGAGTCTGTCTTGGTAATTTCGCAGAACGCTTCGGATGTTTTCGGCGGTTTCTGGGTCATAGATATCCGTAGCATCCACTGCATCAATGGGATTCTGTGATTTACATTTGGCATCGCTCAGGATGTTACGCAGCAACCATGTCGGATAATCATCAGTGTTGAGGTTCAACGCACGGACGCTCTCTGTTAGGATCTCGTCTTGGAGTTCTTGGTCGAAGATAGTGAAATTTTCGCTTAATCCGATCCGCAGGGCATGCTTTCGGAGCACTGTTACACAAAATGCATGGAAGGTGCTGACTTTAATGTTGGAACCGTGCGGTTCGCCGATCTCGTTGTTGACGCGTTCCTGCATCTCTTGCGCGGCTTTATTCGTAAAGGTGATCGCAAGGATGTTCTCCGCCTTGATGCTGTGTTCGCGAATCAGATAGGCGATGCGGTGTGTGATGACTCTTGTTTTCCCTGTCCCGGGACCCGCGATAACAAGCAGTGGACCATTTTTGTGTGTTACGGCTTCTCTCTGTCTTTCGTTTAATTCATGAAGAATGTTCATCGGATTTCCTCCGTTCATTCTGTCCGAAATTTGTGTGTTTTTTAGGGGCGGTGTGATATAATATTTAAGTTGAATACAGGGTTCTTGCTGTGAATAAACCCATCAGTATTATACCTGATTCAATGCTAAAAAGCAAGGTATTTCCCGCATGAATTAGGGCTATTTTAGGTGTAGCAAAACCGATGTAACGGCACTCCGAAGGTCGGCTACCTCGGTGGGGCGGATGTCCCGTTGATACACGAATCTGAAGCCGGCTACGTTGCTGGCGTCAAAGCCGTGAATCCTGACGCAGAGATTATCAAGTGAAGGCAACAAGGATCTGCTTTCTGAAGGACTCCTCGAAAAGGTCGAAGCACTGAAAGCAGGTGTCATTGCTGGTGAGATTACGGTACCAGTGGTGCCGTAAGGTCGGATCGTGTTTTATTTTTCGTTGTAAATATTCATAGCGGGCGGATTGAACGCCGCCCTACACAACGTAACGATGATCGCTGGCGAGGTTTCCACACCTCGCCAATTTAATTCACGGTTTGGTGTCGGTGTTAACAGGCGGTTCCTCGTTGTTAATAAACCGTTCAATCGTGTTAATTGTTGCTGGACTCGTACGGAAGTCGGCAACCCACGGTTCACGGAAGTATGCCTGCTTTTCACGCGGTAAGGCGGAGAGGACTTCGGGTGGAGTCTTCAACCGATGCCAATGCGTTGCTAGATGCGCATAGGCACTTAGAACTGCTACACGCGGTGCTTCCCGTTGCCAAACAGGACCCGCATGACACAGATTTTCTGTAAAGAAGATAGCACTGCCTGCCGGGCATTCATACGACATCAAGAACGGACTCCGTTTCCCCTCTTCTAACGACATATGATCGGAATGCATCGGAAAGTTGGACTTGTGGCTACCCGCGATGAAGTGCGTTGCCCCGTCCTTTTTGGTGACATCTGTGAGTTCAAAGACGACGCGCACCATTCCTGCGTGAATCCGTCCGTTATTGAAACGATATCCGAAGATCGGATCCCCTTGCTGCGGTCCGCCGCCGTGGAGTCCACCGTGTTCCTGTCCCTTTTCACGCCAGACGGAGGAGCAGTTCTCTAACCGAACGTCGGGTCCGATGATTTCATGCAAGACATCGAGCACTTTGGGATGGTCTATCAAGACGCTCGCAGGACCGCCCGGGACGGCGCGGT
>JAAXHD010000134.1:47247-48947 GCA_012271015.1 Candidatus Poribacteria bacterium
TCAGTCATCAGTTTTGCATCTCCTTAGTTTACTGCGTTAGCGTTTTTTATTTTCTGTATGAAATGTCTGAACGGCATCAACGAGTTTATCAGCACCGAACCGCACGACATCCGTTGCGGGTAACCCCGTCTCTGCCTCTGCTGCGATGACTGCCTCACGCGCCGCTGTCTCGGACAGATCGAAGCAATTCAACGCCAGCCCAATCACTTTGGCAGGCTTTATCGGTGCCGCCATCGCTTCATACTGCGCTATCATCTCAGGTACAGATGGCAACGGTACCGTATACCGAGCAACCGTATCCCGTGAGGGTTGATGGCAGAATATCATCGCATCGGGTAGACTGCCGTGAAGCAGGCTTAACGTAACGCCGGAATATCCCGGATGTACGAGTGAACCCTGTCCTTCAACGATAAGCAGCGAGTGGTCTTTCGCACCCTCAAGCACGATCTGCTCCGCGGCACCAGCCGTGAAATCAGAGACAACTGCATCAATCGCAATGCCCCAACCCCATACCATAATCCCGTTTTGACCTGTTGGACAGAATTCAGCATCCAGACCGCGCTGGCGTGCCGTACGCGTGACCTCTATGCCGGATAGCATTTTACCGACGCGGCAATCCGAACCCACGGTTAAGATAACTGTGGCATCGACATCATCGGCTTTGCACGTTGCCACGGGTAGATTGTCAGGCGGTTTCCGGGCATCCCATAACAGGACATCGTGTGCCGCGGCGCGTTCTGCGAGTTCTGGGTCCTCACTCAGGAATTGGTGCAAGCCACTCATAACGTGTAGTCGATTGTGTATCGCTTCGTGAAGGATTGCGCGCCAAGCGTGCGGTAACTCGCCACCCGGTGGCGCAATACCGATAGCGAGCATTGTCGGCTCGAATTGCATCGCCTCGGCGAGATCCCGGACAATAGGAATACCCTCCCCAATTTCAATAATTTCGCTGGTATCTCGTCCCGCGTTTCCACTGTCGATAACTGCGACGACGTTCTCAGGGAGATAGCGGACCAAGACTGTAGCGGTTTTCGATTCGAGGATACCGAATGAACCCTCGGCAAGGATCGCGATTCTGTGTGATTTCGGTTGTAATTGCTTTACCATTTCTTTATCCATCGTTTCGGGTAGGATAGGATACACTTGTAGATTAGCATAAATCGAAATCAATTGCAAGGGGTAGCGGAATTTATGATAGAACCTTCAATTCTTCTGTAGAAGGGGGAAACACCCAAGCAAAAACACTCCGATTCCCGACTGGCTTAAAAGTAGTAGGCACGCTCCGCGTGCCGTCAACTATCCCCGGATAAGGTGGGATATGATATGGGGTTAACTGACGACTACTCTTGCAAAAATGGGGGGGTTCGATTGTATCTTCGATGAGTTTCCAAGAGTTAACTGACGACTACTCTTGCAAAAATGGGTAGAAAGCCCAGAACTGACAACTCCTAAAGAAATTGCCGCAGATACCTTCCACCGAGCGCAAAGCCATCTAACCCCGGTGCCCCGCGATCCTCATTTTCGACACACAAAACATAGTCGTAACCCGATTCCTGCAGCGCACCGGTGATTGTCCCCCAATTCAATTGTCCACGCCCCGGCACACGGTATTGCCACCACCAGTTCCCGATGATACCCTGCCGAAACTTCATCTGCGGACTGATTTCACAATCCTTCACATCGGCGTAATACCACTTGCC
>JAAXHD010000134.1:48999-50060 GCA_012271015.1 Candidatus Poribacteria bacterium
GGATTACAGGCGATGTTACCCATGCGTACGGCGCAATCAAGCGCAAGCTGCACACCTTTCTCTTCAGCAAATCGGACGACAGGCGTCCACATCTCTTTAAATCGTCCGACGAGTTCCACCGACCTGTCTCCAGGATTGCCCGGTTCTGAAGAAAACTGCCCATAGAAATGCCAACTCACAGGACTACCGGCGTAGGTTACCACCACAGGTGCACCGAGGATGTGTGTCGCTTCGATGGCTTGCATTAATGCGTCGCGCGCGTTCTCACGCGTTTCCGGGTCATCATCAAGCAAATTACAATGTGCTGTTAAGGCAGCGAGATAGATGCCGTGGGCATCCAAAATTTCCTTGACCGCTTCACCGCCAGATTGTATAATGGCACTCGGTTCAAAAACATCGGTGGCGTTCGGACGGATTGCGTCAAATCCGTTGGCTTTTGACCACGCGGCGCATTCGGCAAGGCTCCAACCGCCGTTACCCGCACTTGTACTGAAACTTAAATCCATGATTTTTTCCTTTTTTGTCAGAGGACTTTCTACGTATGCAGATTCTATGTGAAGGAAATATTACCGAAAAACTTTATACACTCTATAATCAACTGCTCGCACAACACGGGAACCGTAAATGGTGGCCCGCCGACACACCGTTTGAAGTAGCACTCGGTGCTATCCTAACACAAGCGACTTCGTGGCGCAACGTCGAAAAAGCGATGGAGAATCTCAAAAACGCTGGTGCTTTTACCCCTGAAGAGATAGCCTCTATCAGTCAATCCGCGTTGGAGCGACTTATCCGACCCTCACGCTACTTTCGGATGAAGGCGCAGAAGGTACGGGCATTCGTCGAACATATCGCAGAACGTCCCATGCATGTGATGTTTACGCAAGAGGGCCCCGAATTGCGTGAGGAACTGCTTTCCATCTACGGTGTCGGTCCTGAGACAGCGGATACGATTATCCTCTACGCCGCTGGCAAACCGAGTTTCGTTGTTGACTCATATACCTATAGGCTCTTCTCGCGGTTAGGATGGGTTACAGGGAGGTATGACTATGACAAGCTCCGGG
>JAAXHD010000134.1:50170-56520 GCA_012271015.1 Candidatus Poribacteria bacterium
TTACAACACCGAAGAAGAGCAGTTTAGGATGCCATAAAGTAGGTTCACGGTGTTTGAAAGTGAAAATGTAGGTTGGGTTGAAACGAAGTTGAAACCCAACTTCATATCAATTATTGTAGGGCAGCCCTTGTGGCTGCCCTCTTAAAATCCGTGTGATCTGTGTAATCCGCGATTCAGACAATGAACACCCTCCAACGCCAAACCTATAGTTCCATACAGAAATGCTTAAGCGTAAAGGATGGAAAATTCGCTACTTAGTGGGTTGCTGAAGTTTCTCAAAGAAATCTACTGCTGTCAGAATTGGGATATCCAGTTCTACGGCTTTGGTATATTTACTGCCAGCACCTTCCCCGGCGATGAGGTAATCTGTCTTACTCGTTACGCTTGAGGTAACCCTGCCGCCCCGACTCTTAATCTCATTCGATGCTTCACCACGCGTCATACCCTCAAGACTCCCCGTGACAACGAACGTTTTTCCGCTAAAGAAACTGTCTGTAGCGATGCTCATTTCCGTCCAATTGGATTCTGCCGCTACTGTGAAACAGTGCAAATCTGCCGCTCGTAGTTTGTCAAGCAACGGCTGATTGTGTCTGAAGAAGTCGAAAACGCTTTCCGCTATCTGCGGACCGATCCCGTTTACCGATTCAATCTCCTCCAGTGTGGCTCTGCCGAGTGCATCTAAGGATAGAAACCGTTCAATCAGCAATTCCGCGACGGTCTCGCCGACATGAAAAATACCGAGTCCGAAAAGGAGTTTTTCTGCCGGTGTCTCCTTGCTTCGATCAATTTGACGAACAAGGTTGCGTGCGGACGGGACACCCATCCGCTCCAGTTCGCTTAACGGCTCTACTTCCAGGGCATAGAGATCGGCAACATCGCGAACCAGTGCTTTATCCACCAATTGGTCAATTGTCGCGGGACCGAGACCTTCGATTTGCAGGGCGTTACGTGAAGCAAAATGCGCAATTCGGCGTTTCAGTTGTGCGACACACGCCACGTTCACACATCGGACTGCAACCTCTTTCTCTGTGCGCTGGACGGGGGTATCACACGCTGGACAACGCTCTGGGAATTCAAAGGGAGTTTCATCACCCGTTCGGTTGGTTGTTAACACCTCAACAACTTTAGGGATAACATCCCCTGCGCGCTCAAGCACAATCCGATCACCGATACGGATGTCTTTCGCTTGGATCTCTTGTTCATTATGCAGGGTAGCGTTTGTGATTGTTGCACCGGCGAGGGTTACAGGTTTCAGAATCGCAACTGGGGTTAGGACCCCTGTGCGTCCAACTTGGACCTCTATGTTTTCAATGGTTGTGATGGCTTGCTGTGCGTTGAACTTGTAGGCAACTGCCCAACGCGGATACTTGGAAGTCGTCCCTAGTTCGTGCTGTTGGGAAAAGTTGTTAACCTTTACGACGACTCCATCCGTCTCGTACGGGAGGTCGTGGCGTTCTTCTACCCAGCGTTCGTAGTAGTCTTGAACGGCTTCAATTGATTTGTGGGAGGTGGTATGTGGGTTACACTTGAGTCCCCAAGTTTTCATGTTTTCGAGGGACGTTGTATGTGTTGTGAATTCAGTTCCCTCAGCGTGATTGAGGGTATACACGAAAATATCTAATGGACGGGATGCCGTTATGGAAGCGTCTAACAATCGCAGTGAGCCAGCAGCAGCGTTCCGAGAGTTCGCGAACGGCAATTCGCCTTCTGATTTCCGTTGGACGTTAATTTCGTCGAGACAGTCTTTTGGAAGGAAGACTTCACCGCGGACTTCTAACACCGGTGGCACGGCTGTTTTCGTTTCAACGAGCCGCAGTGGAACAGAACGGATGGTTCGTAAGTTGTCAGTTACCTCTTCGCCGTACTCGCCGTCTCCGCGCGTGAGACCTTGTGTGAACACGCCGTTTTCGTAGATTAACGAAACCCCCAACCCGTCGATTTTTAGTTCTGTAACGTATTCGACAGGCGCATCTTCTAACAACCGTTGGACACGTTCAGCGAATTCCCGCAACTCGTTTTCATCGTAACTGTTATTCAGGCTCAGCATGGGGTTACGGTGTTGTAGACGGGTACCCAATTCAGCACCACCACCAACCCGTTGCGTCGGCGAATCTGGCGGGATAGGAACATCGGTCGCTGCTTCGAGTTCCTTAAGCTCCTTCAGAAGTACGTCGAAATCTGCATCGGAAATTTCCGGTAGGTTTTCGATGTAGTACTTATGCTCATGGTAACGTATTAACGCTCTCAGCTCGTCGATCTCTGTTCGCATAACACTTTATCCGGTTTTAGAAGGTGCCTCTAAAAATGTTTAACAACCTGTACCGGTCGCAAAGATCTATTTGCGTCACTGTGCGTGCGTTGATAATTCGCTTGCGATCGTTAATCGTCTCTGACGCGTAAAGGTGCGTGGACGCGTGAACCCTTCGCCTGTCGGTCCCGCGATGGTCATCGCGAGGTAGCCTTCGCCTTCTAATCCACAGGACGCGTAAGAAGGGGCGTTAATGACCGTAACACTACAGTCCATTGCCTTTGAGAACTGCGTGATGCGTTTCGTGTTGTTTGTGTGGAGCACTGCGGTGTGCCCACGTCCGCCTTCTGCTCTGACTGCGCCTGCCAACGCCTCATCGAAATCTCGGCAACGGACGACGGGTAGAATCGGCATCAGGTATTCGTTAATGACGAACCCATGATCCGCTGGAACTTCAACAACAATCGCGACTGTCTCGGCGGGGGCTGTGATACCAGCGGCGTTTAAAATGGTCAGCGCATCTTTGCCGATGTATTCCTTGTTTGATTCCTCTTTTTCTGTGACGACCGCTTCTAATGCCTGAAGCTGACTCGCACCGAGGAGATGACCTCCACTCCGCGTTAACTCTCGAATCGTTTCGTTGGCTACGGAATCGATAACGAAAAGTGCTTTTTCACCGATACAGAGCAGATTGTTGTCAAAACTCGTGCCTGCAATGACGTGTTTTGCTGCCTGCGGGACATCCGCTGTTTCGTCAATAATCGCGGGCGGGTTGCCGGGTCCAGCGGCGACTGTCTTTTTACCGCTTGAGAGTGCAGTCCTGACGACGGAGACACCACCCGTCGCAACGAGCATGGCGATGTCAGGATGCTCCATAATCTCCTTCGCCGTTCGCAGACTGGCGTTTGCAACCGAGGTGAGTAGATTCGCGGGACCTCCTGCCTTGACGATCGCCTCGTTGATAACGTGCATCGTTTCTTCGGTACAGTCGCGGGCATTTGGGTGCGGACTGAACACAACAGAATTCCCTGCGGATAGCATTATAATCGCGTGGTTAATCACCGTTGATGTCGGATTGGTGGTAGGGGTAATCGAGTTAATAACGCCGAAAGGAACGTATTCGATGAGAAGTGTTCCGGCATCACCCGATACCGCCTCGGAGAGAAGATCCTCCACACCGGGTGAAAGTGTTACAGCACCCTCATTTTTCATCACTTTATGTGCCGCATTCCCCATATTTGTATCTTCTACTGCCAAGTCTGCGAGACGTTTCGCGTTCGCAAGCGAAACCTCTTTGATCGCTTCGATGATCTCGCGTCTCTTTGCAAATCCAAGCTTGACCAATGCCGCCTGTGCTGTTTTCGCCGCGGCGATAGCCTCCGCTACTGTTCCAAAAACGCCTGCCCGAGAGGAGTTCATACCTGTAGCAACTGCTATAGGTTGCGATGCCACCGGTCGGTCTTGTTGTAGTGTCCTCAAGACTTGGGAAACAATCTCTTCAATCTGTTTTTCGTCAATTTGTGCCATTCAACCCTCCAATACCTCGCTGCGCAAGGCGCGTGTACGGGAACACATGCTGGGACCACCTGACGATCCCTGAACTGTGCATCCTGTGACAAGGCAAACGTGTTCTCTACTAAAGCGGTGTAGGACTGAGGTGCAAAAGTCATCTTCCGCCCTACAAAACCGATTATTTACCCTTGCTTTCCGCTGCAGGCTTCCCACCGAGAATGGTTTCCACCTCTGAATGTGGGCGAGGAATGACGTGTACCGATACTAATTCGCCGACTGCTTTTGCCGCTTCTGCACCAGCATCCGTTGCGGCTTGTACCGCACCGACGTCTCCGCGGACCAGAACAGTGACGAAACCGCCACCTACCTGTTCTTTTCCGACCAATTTGACGTTTGCGGCTTTCACCATGGTATCGGCAGCTTCGATCGCACCAACGAGTCCACGTGTTTCAACCATTCCTAATGCTTCATTGCTCATGTAGTTAAGCTCCTTATCTGTAAAAAAATAGAATGTGAGGCACCGTGCGGCGCACCCCTGATGTCTGTTTGCCCATCTCTGTTTGCAAGTTTGCTATAGCCTCGGTACGCGCAGCACCCCTTAACCATATACGCTCCTTAATAATGATACTACAAAATCCGCATTTCTGCAAGTGAAATTTTTGATAGAATCAGAATAAGCGTGTAGGTTTAATCCTGTGTGCTTTTCAATTTTATCTGGACTTTTCCTTGACTTTTAATCGGAATTCTGCTAAAATATATTAAGATATTGACGAGAGTTGATCAGAAACTTTTTCATACGGAATCTGAAGCACCTCAATGTCCTGTCACGTGAAGGGTGGTTGCGTGGATTCGGACGAATTAAATTTCGGAGAAACTTGCGAGACGAAAATTTCAAATAAAAGTCAACGAAGGAGAACTCATTTTGAACAAAATTTTGGGGGCGAAGCAGGCAGCCGCGGCCCGAAAAATCCTGTCTGGTGTGCCAGAAGCCTCGACGTATGCCCCAGTAACGGATTCCTTAAACAGAGCGGCAGAGTTGGGTGAAGACAAGATCACAGCCGTGCTTACCAGTTTCAGCTCAATGCCACAATCGACAACCGTTTTCGCGAATCCGGTGTTGCACAAAGTTGCGGTTGATTGTGCTGGCACCCAAATAACATTGAACATTCGCAGCTTTGCTATTCGTGGTATTGTTGCTGAGAGTGAGATCGTCGCCGGTCAGATCAGTCCCGCAGGGGTCATCTTCGCAGGACTCTTCGGTAGAAAAGCTGAAACGGATACGACTGGGCTTGACGAAGAGGCATTGCTGTCAGAATTAATAGATAAGAAATTTTATAACTTTATCACGACTCGCAGAGAGAGCCTAACGGGTAAACACCGACTCGTGAATCAGGTCGCAGAATTTGTTAAAGCCTTCCCAGATGCAGGTCCCGAAGCTGCCATTCAACATTTCTCAACACTCCGTAAACTCAGTCATCCGAATCAGAAAGGGATTAACGGCACACGGCGCCCTGGTGCCCTTCTGCTTGAACTGATCGGGACGCACATGGAGAATGTCGCAGTCGGAACGGTTTCTGTGTACATGCGGCATCAGCTCCGTGAGAACAACGCACTGCATCCGCAAGTCCTTGCTATGCGTGCATCCGATCTCATTACTGAACATCAAAAAAGCGAAAAAACCGCTTTCCAAACCTGCTATAGTCTCCTTTTAGGGCGTGAAGCCAGTACCGTTGAAGCGAATATCTTGGAACGGATGGGGATCATACAGGCACACCACGGCTCTGCAGGTTCCAACGTCGTCGCACGCTACCTTGCTACTTTGCATACCGGTGCGGTCTCTGACTTTTTTGTCGCATCACAGATGACGTTAGATGGCGACCGACACTTCGGAGCGATTCATGACATGACGGCATTCATTAATCAAATTGAATCGCTGGATACCGAAGTCCGAGAAGACGCAATCCGTCAGCGGATGCTATCTGCTCTACCGACCTTTGGGCATCCAGAAATCGCTGCCGCGGGTCGCTCCGATGAAATCCAACAAGATCCCAGACCTGCCATCTATTTCAATCCTTTCTTAGAAGCCGTTGACAGTGGTGACATCCAACTCAACGATCAGCAGAAAAAACGGTTGGGGATTACACAACGTATTTACCAACTCGCTTTCATCGAAGGCGTTGTCCGTCCCGGACGTGAGAATGAACCGCCCCTGCGTTTAACACCGAATACCGATTTCGGTGGATGGGCAGTCCAAGAGGGATTGGACATCTATGAGAACGACAGAACCCTATTGACTTATATCTTCCGCGGTTTCGGTTGGATCATGGATGCCCGTGAACAACTCCAACTGAAAATTATCCGACCCGTTATCCCACCCCATCCAGATGTCATTCCCGCACCAACTGACGATATGACCATTGCAAACGAAGTCGTCGCATTACACAACCGGATGGCAAGTGAAGTTGCCTTTTAGTTTTTGGAGAGAAATATCCGTGATTGAATTTGAGCGATTAACAGTCCCCACAGAAGGTGAAAGAATTGGGTTCGTCAATGGACGACTCGTCGTGCCCAATCAACCGATTATCCCTGT
>JAAXHD010000134.1:56602-58533 GCA_012271015.1 Candidatus Poribacteria bacterium
GAAAACGCCATGGCGAAATACAATGAATGGCTCCCGCAGGATACCTTCGACGCAATTGAATACTTCCGCGTTGCCCTGAAAGGACCTCTCACAACACCTGTCGGTGGCGGATTCCGAAGTTTGAACGTGACGCTCCGTCAGGTGCTTGAACTCTACGCATGTGTCCGCCCCGTTCGCTACTTCCAAGGTGTCCCCGCCCCTGTAACATACCCCGAAAAGATGAATGTCGTTATCTTCCGTGAAAACACCGAGGACGTTTATGCCGGTATTGAATGGGAACAAGGCACGCCAGAGGTGAAGAAGGTTATTGAACTACTCCGCACGGAGATGGGAGTAGACATTCGCGAAGATTCTGGAATCGGTGTGAAACCGATCAGCATTTTCGGCACGAAACGCTTGGCACGGATGGCGATCCAGTACGCAATTGATCACGGTAGACATAGTGTCACCTTTGTTCACAAAGGCAACATCATGAAGTTTACTGAAGGTGCGTTCTGTGCTTGGGGATATGAACTCGCTAAAGAGGAATTCGCTGATCAGACGATTACAGAGGACGAACTCTATGATGATTACGGTGGTGAGTGTCCTGAAGGCAAAATACTCGTCAATGACCGAATTGCTGACAGCATGTTACAGCAGATTCTGACGCGAACCGATGAATACGACGTGATTGTCACCCCGAATTTGAACGGTGACTATCTCTCCGATGCCGCGGCGGCACAGGTCGGGGGTATCGGTATGGCACCGGGTGGGAACCTCAGCGATGAAGTCGCACTTTTTGAGGCAACACACGGCACCGCGCCGAAGTATACCGATCAGGATGTCGTCAATCCGGGTTCACTGATCCTCTCTGCGGTGATGATGCTGGAGCACATCGGTTGGCAAGAAGCCGCTGACCTAATTATTTCGGGACTTGAGAAGACCATCCTCCAAAAACGGGTGACCTACGATCTGGAGCGACTCATGGAAGGCGCGACGAAGGTCCGCACCTCCGAGTTCGGGGCATCAATCATCGAAAACTTCTAACGAAAGTTCTTTCCACAGCACATCGTAAAGGAGCGGTGCATGTCCTTAAAAACAAAGCTGATTCTCGCAGCGGGTGTGTCAATTGCTATCGGCATCGGATTTGTCCTTGAATTACACCGCCTCCACAGGCGCATTCTACAAGAATTAGTTGCAATTCGCCAACAAGGCGAAAGATAGAAGCAGTTTTCAGTTGGATCAAACCGAATAACGCGGGAGGAGAGCGTGATCTACGAGATAAGAACCTACAATCTGAAACTCGGTCAACTTAACGAATACTGGGAACGCTTCGGTGAAAAGTTACCAGGACGCCAGAAGCTATCGGNNCGGCGCGCTGCGGAAGCGGGACCGAATCCTGTATGGCCCCCCGATACAAGTGATCTCATTGTGTCAATGGTATCCGAGATTTTTCTTCCAGCCCCCTTTATGGAACCCTTAGGTGAAAAAGACCTCGGTCCCATATATGAAATGCGTTTGTACACCTATCCTCCAGAGGGCATGCCACAAGTTTTAGAAGCGTGGGGTGCAGCGATCCCCGAACGTGTGAAGTACTCATCGTTGGCAGGCTGTTGGTACTCAGAGTATGGTGGTGTCAACAATTTCCTCCATTTGTGGGCGTATAGGAGTTTTGAGGAACGCCAACGCATCCGAGCAGAGACGCGGGAGAAGGGGGTCTGGCCCCCCAAAGGCTCTGTCAGACCTATCACACAAGAGAGCAAACTGCTGCTACCTGCCCCTTTCTCACCGATGCAGTAGGGCATCCTCCACAACAAACCCCTTCACGCTGCTGGCGAGGTTTCCCAACCTCGCCTTTTTTTCATTTCTTAAACACTGCTCTATACACTATCGCATTACGATGCTATAATCGGTTTTCCAAATATGGTCCCTGACTGCCGATTGCTGACTGC
>JAAXHD010000189.1:0-45911 GCA_012271015.1 Candidatus Poribacteria bacterium
GCATCAAGCGGAATTTGTCCTAAGAACGCGACTCCGAATCGTTCGCTCGTGTTCTTACCGCCATCTGCCCTAAAGATCTCTGTCTTTTCATTACAGTGCGGACAGAGGAAATAGCTCATGTTTTCAATGATACCGAGGATAGGGACACCCAGACGTTCAAACATAGCAACGCCGCGTCGGACATCAGCAAGAGCAACATCTTGTGGGGTCGTAACAATGAGTGCGCCGGTGAGTGGAAGTGCCTGTGTTAAAGAGAGGGCGACATCTCCTGTCCCCGGTGGGAGATCGATGATGAGATAATCGAGTTCGCCCCAGTCTACGTCCCCGAGAAGTTGGCGGATGGCACCGTGTAACATCGGTCCTCGCCAGATCATCGCCTGCTCTTCCGGGACCATAAACCCAATCGACATGAGTTTAATGTCGTGACGAACGAGCGGGATAATCTTACGTTCTGGGCTGGTCTTGGGTTGTTCTTGAATACCCATCATCGTTGGGATACTGGGACCGTAGGCATCTGCATCCAGCAAGCCAACCGCTGCTCCTGTATTCGCCAAGGAGATCGCGAGATTCGTGGCGACAGTGGATTTCCCTACGCCGCCCTTTCCACTGGCAACGGCGATTTTATACCTAATATTTGGCAGTGTTATATTCTGTTGCTGTTGCTGCTGCGGGGGTGCTGGTTGTCGGGGTTGCCGTCCAGAAATCTGTGAACCTGTAACTACCTTTAGGTCGGGGTGCGCTTTCGTTGCAGAATCTGAGGGAGGTTCTGGGTGTTTTTTCTCGCCTTTTTTTAGAAATCTCATTTTGCGCTCCTATAGTTTGTTTATTGGATATTCAGAAGTTGTTGGGTCAATATCAATAATAGCGTACTGCATAGCGGGATGTCAACACTGCTTAGTGTGACAGCAGAATACAAAATAGTTTAACATTTTTTCCGATAATTTTGTATAATACGTATACGAAAAAAGCGCACTCTCCGATTAAATCCCAGAATCTAATTCGTAAAGCAAGGGATTACCGATTCATTATCAGGAGACCTTGTGCACCGCCCTATCACAAAGGAGTTTTTCTATGAACATTCTGATGTTACGGCATTCCGCTGGCTTTGAACATACTTACTTACCGAATGCAGAGGTCACACTGAAGGAACTTGGTGCGGCAAATGGTTGGAACGTCACCACCACGCACCGATGCGACCGAATTACCGCTGAAAATCTCGAAAACCAAGACATCCTTGCATTCGCGACGACAGGCAACCTTCCGTTTGATGACGCTCAAAAAGAGGCACTGTTGAGTTTCGTACGGAACGGCAAAGCCTTCTTTGGCATCCACAACGCGACAGATACCTGCTACGATTGGCCTGAATACGGTGAGATGCTCGGTGGCTATTTCGCGGGACACCCCTGGCATCAAGAAGTGAACGTGATCGTAGAAGACGGGAACCATCCAGCAACCCGTATGCTGGGCAGCAGTTTTAAGGTCGTCGATGAAATCTACACGTTCAAAGATTGGGATCGTTCCAAAACACGGGTCCTGATGCGTTTGGACAACGACTCTATCGATCTCTCTCGCGGCAACCGTGAGGACCACGATTACGCACTCGGCTGGTGCCATACCTACGGAACAGGACGCGTGATGTATACGGCACTCGGACACCCCGATGCCCTTTGGAGCGAGAAATGGTTCCACGAACACATCATAGGATGTATCAAATGGGCGGGCGGATTGGAAGATTAGTTGCTACCCAATCTATGCTGGCTGCCGGTTGTCAGCGATCAGCCGTCAGTCAGATTCGCTTACATGAAGATTAAAGATTTAATTTCGTAATTCCTGACGAATATGGTGCGGTTGCAAGCCGCACCTACCAGACTTGGGAAACTATAGTATTACCGAAATATTTTATGAACCTTCATGGAAGCGCGCCTAATTAATTTTTAGTCAACTGGATATAACACCAGTCGCTCGCAGGAGCGTTTCCTGTACCAACAGTTCATGTGATACTGGACGATCAGGCGGTTGTGTTCCGGCAATGGTCGCTAAAAATGCATCAAGTTCGAGTTCATAGGTGCGTTGACGGCTCTCTCCATCTATCTCAACAACCTGCTCGCCCTGCGAGTATCCGTCCTTTGCTTCCTCCAAACAGAGTCGAACATTCAACCCCGGCTCAAAGGGTTCAACGATGATAGCACTCCCCTTGCTTCCATAGACTTCAAACCGGCGCGCAACCGGTCTCGGTTCCAAAGCGGAAATCGAGATAAATGCCATTGCCTTTTCAAATTCATACACAGTTAGGGTATTATCTTTGAAAGGTTCAAGCGAACCGCCATCGTTTCTGAGGAAAGAAGTAACCTTTTCCGGTCGTCCGAGAAGCCAGAGGACTTGGTCGAGTACATGTCCACCCAAATCAAAAAAGATACCACCGACGTGTTGGCTGATACGCGCCCGTGATTCGTGTGGAATATTGGTTGACATGTGTGCGCGAAGAGAAAAAACATCGCCTAAAAATCCAGATTTCACCCACTCGGCGACCTGTTTAAAGGCGGAGTGATACCGCAACATATAGCCCATCTGTAGGTGTAGGGATTTCTCTTGGGCGGTATTGATGACGCGCTGCCACTGCTCCCAGTTCTCACCAGCGGGTTTGTCGTACCAGACGTGTTTGCCAGCGTTTACAATCTGCTCGGTCTGATCCAAACTCTCGGCGTTGTTCCCTTCAGAAGCAACGGCTACGATCGTATCATCGTCCAACATTTCCGCGGCATCCGTAAACCAGTGAACATTAGCAAACGTCTCCCCGTTCACTTGAAGTTTTTCACGTTGTTGTGCGTCGGGTTCAAATACACCTGCGACTTCAACGTCAGGATTGACAAGCATTGCCTGCAATTTCCCACGGGCGTGTCCGTGTTTGGTTCCGTACTGTGCCATCCGTATTTTCGCCATAGTTCATCTCCAAAATCTGAAATTTGCAACGAAGTGCTATCTGGCTATTATACGAACACAAGATGGAAAGTCAAGGAATATTTACCGAATTTGACAAAAACGCATTACCCCTTTAGAATAGAGAAAAAAATGAAAGTAGGACAGAGAATGAAAATCGCAATATGCAACGAGATGTTTGAAAATTGGAAGATCGAGGATGTTTTCAGCTATACCGCTGAACTCGGTTACGAGGCGGTCGAGATCGCACCGTTTACGTTAGCTGATTCGGTTTTAGACATCAGCGAGACCGAACGGACACGTATCCGTAAGGCGGCAGAAAGTGTGAAGGTAGAGATTGCAGGACTTCATTGGCTACTCGTTTCACCCCCCGGACTATATATTAACCATCCGGACGCAGATATTCGGAAAGAAACGCGGGACTATTTCCTCGCGCTGATTAACCTATGCGCCGACTTAGATGGCAAAGTGATGGTGATCGGTTCACCACAGCAACGAAATGTGATGGAGCCGCTCTCGTTTGAAGAGGCGTGGGAATACGCGCGGGCGACGTTCTCAGAAGGTGCTGAACTGGCGGGCGAAAGAGACGTGATGTTATGCATGGAACCGCTATCGAGTGACCAGACGAACTTTATCACAAACCCCGACAAAGCGGTCGAGATGGTGAAGGATGTCAATCACCCAAATTTCCAGATGATCCTGGATGTATGTAGCACTGCAAAAGAAGGGTTGGATATGCCAACGCAAATTCGTAACCATGCGCCACACGTCGCGCATTTTCATTCCAACGACGATAACGGCTATCTACCCGGTTCTGGCAATGTAGATTACCCACCGATCATCGAAGCTTTAAAAGAAATTAATTACAGTGGCTACGTCTCAACAGAGGTTTTCGACTTCAATCCGGATCCACAGACGATTGCGAAACAGAGTATTGAGTTTGTGAAGTCGCTGCTATAGGAGAGGAAGATGAACAGGACCATTCATGAATGCTATGAGGCGTATATTACGCTCAGAAACGAAATGGGACGATGGCTGAAACAGAGTATGCTGCTCGACCCACCAGGTCCAAACGACGGTGGCGAAGACGAGGCGAACTATGCGCTTGCATGGTTCCCACATTATTTAATCACGGGTGATGCGACCGTCCTACAACATTTTGATACACTGAAGGCGGCACTGCTCGGTTGGGTGAAGCGAGACTGCTTTCATGGATACGAGCCGAAGGCGGAAGCGCATCATGGACCGGAACCGTTTCTGCTTTTCTTGCCTCGCTATATCGGTCTGGTACCGGAGGATACGGAAGCGACTTCGCTCTTGACGGATGCGGCGGAACATATCGGGAATTGGGTGTCAGAGATCCCGCCTTGGTACGACTACGACCGCGACACGTTTATCGGGTACACCATTGGTAGCCGAGATGTGACAAACGATGAAAAGAACGCGTATGAAATGGCGGAACATTTTCGATTCATCCACATAGCAATTGCGGCGTATCGTGTGACGGGTGAGGAACGCTACCTGACGTGGGCAGTGCGGTATGGAAGAAAACGCGCCGAACGGCTCATTGTGGCACCGGATCCGATGCCGTTGCTTTGGACGCTTGACGGAGAAGGGCTTGACGAAGCCGCCGTCAACGAGAAGAATCTACAGCGACTCGTGGCAAGTACGCACCACATCCCAGGTGACCCACTGGCTGGTATTGAGGTGTTGTTGGCTTCTGGTACCATCTATGCCTTGGGTGACCTCTATCTGCTCTCTGGGGAAGATATTTTCAAAACGGCAGCAAAGCGGATTGTAGAGCCGTTAGTGCCATCATTGAGCGATCCGTTTAACGACCCCGCGGCGGCGGCACTCAGCTACTACCGTTGGACTTTTGGGGATACTGGATTTGATGAGCAGATCCGCGCCGGATTCGGGGAACTTCCTGACGAACCCCCAGAACTGCTGGCATTGATTTTCCCGCAAGAGATACGCCGCCGGGAACCCGGTGTGGGTAAACGGGCAGACATGGCATATTGGGGTGAATGGTCTGATGATGGTTCTGTGAAACCGATTCAGGAACCGTCAACTGCCACTTTCACACTTGCCTATCAAGTAACAGGGGAGATCGGTTACGCACTGCGAGCGTTGCGAAGTGCAGCGACGCGTTTACATATTGCGAGACGGGTGTTGCGGGGTGGTAGGGAACACGCCGACATGGGCGGCGCGGTGTGCTCGGTTGCGGCTGGACATGGACGGAATTGGGGACAAGGTGCGGTCACAGCGTGCTATGGTCCTCTGCTTCTCGGCACGCGTGAAGTCCAAAGTGAAGTCACACAACTTTTGGAGGTCCGACACGCGGACAGACACAGCCATCCACCGACGCTTCTCTCTTTGGTGCGTCCCATTATCGGAACAGAAAAAAGGGCTGAGGTAGTCTTCTACAACGGTGGAGATTCACCACTCACGTTTTCATGGCGATTGCAAACTGGTGAAGAGTCAGTGTGGAATAAAACAACGCTCGATGCAGGTGAAATAAAGCAGGATTCAGTCTAATCCCTGAAGTTCTTAATTCCCGAAGTTCTGAGCAATAAGCGTTAAATCAAGAATATTAACGGTGCCATCGGCATTTACATCAGCCTTCGGATCCGTCTGTCCAAAACGAGAGGCGACAAAGACGAGATCTAAGATATTCACAGCGTCATCGGCATTTACGTCATAAGGTATCTCGGTCGCGAGCAGATTTGAACGGACCAATTCAAAGACAATATCCTGATCGGTTTCAAATTTAACGGGTCCGAAATTTGGTGCGAGCCACTGGTAGGAGGTTGAACGACTTGTCCCTAAGGCGATAGTCGTTTTTGTGCGCGCTCGAATCTTTAAACAGTTCTCGAATGTTCCTGCCGGTGTGACGACATCCTCAACAGCGACAACTTCGTTTACACTAGAGATTGTAACGGCACCGACTAAATTGGCTTCTGTTTCTCCTTGTGTTTCCCATATTTCACCGAGTTGAAGCATCGGGGGGAAAAATATGGTAGGTGGTGAGAATTCCACACGCGCTACTCCGAAGGCATCCCCAAGTTCGGCGACAATTCTGTGGAGTTTCATACCTTTTTCGTCCACCTGAAAGAGGAAAGTGCTTGTTCTGACGGTGCTTGTACCTAATACCTCTGTTGTGATCTCAAGGATACGGACCTGTTCACCGTTGACAGATTCATCGGTCGCTTCAATTGTATAAGTGGTGCGTTCAGCACCATCTGTGCTCTCCAAAACCCAAGTATTCCCGATATCAGCAGGGTAATAATTCTGAGCATCCGCCATGTTGGCGAAAGCACAGAGCAGAGCAACAAGCAGGACGGTATTTCTGATCATTTAATTCCCCTTTGTCAAAGTTAGTGCTGTTACAATTATAACACAAAAAACAGCGAAATCCCAAAAAAACGCCTTGATGAAAACACCAAGGCGTTTGCGTAAATTATGTTTATTGTGTCCTCTACTTGAGGATAACCATCCGTCGGGTCGCAGTAAAATCTGACATCTGTAGCGTATAGAAATAGATACCACTCGCTACACGCTCGCCTACAGCATTCTTACCATCCCAATACGCAGCACTCGATGGCATCATATACGAACCTGTCGGCTGCCAGCCCAAATCCAATGAACGAACCAACTGACCCGATACATTATAGATATCTATCTGCACTTGCGTCGATTGGCTCAACTGATACGGAATCCACGTTTCTGGATTGAACGGATTCGGGTAGTTCTGCGCAAGTAACGTGTCTTGCGGCTGCACATCGCCAACGTTCAGTTGCAGACTCAAAAACGCATTACGAATGTCACTGGTCGTCACCGTGCGTTGGAACGGACCTGAGACGATTCTACCACGATCATCGTAAAGGGAGACTTTGAGTTTATCACCCGCTTCAACAACGCTCTTACGGTTCAGGTCTGCCCAGACGGCAGAGGAACGTCTCGCTGTGCTGGTGATGTTCTCGGAAGCAATAATGCCGGTGCGGAGGTTCTCTGCGATGAGGGTATATGCGGTTCCGGTTTCCATGCCGTGGATGTCAGAGGTAACGATGAACGCCCAGGCGCTCTTATATGTTGAGAGTGAGGGTGCGGCGGGTGCAGCATCAGCATCGCCACCAGCAACTGCGTCATCTTCTTCAGCAGCATCATCTTCCTCAGCGGCATCGTCGGCTTCTGCGTCAGCAACTTCCTCAGCAGGTGCTTCTTTAGCGGGCGCATCTTCAACAACTGCGTCCTCAACAGGAGCATCCTCATCAGGAGCTTCTTCATCAGAAGCATCCTCAGCAACTGGTTCCTCAACAGGTGCCTCTTCGGGTTCAGGTTGTTCGGGTTGGTTGTCCCACGCATCCCCTGTGAATTTCACCATACCTCCAGTAGGCGTATTGACGATATAACCTTTATCCCCCGTAATGCCAAAGCCATCCCCTTCATCAGCAACCGTGTAACCGACAAAACGCTGTGTCGCCGCATCGAGTTGAATAACAGCAGTGGCGTCCAGCATTTCTGCCAACGATTTGGCTGTATAGGGCTCTGCGGGCATCAACGGAATCGAAATCATGTTTAACCCCGGTTCAAGTGTTATATCAAAACCAGGCCCCTCCACGACGGGTTCCGGCATCGGCTCCTCTGCGACCGGCTCTTCAGGGGCTTCCTCGGTAGGTGGTGTTTCCTCAACAGCTGGCACGTCTTCTGCAGATGGTGCGTCATCGTCTATAGGCGCATCTTCTGCAGATGGTGCGTCATCGGCAGCAGGTGCCTCAACAAGATTGTAACTTTCCAATTCAAAAACGATTTCTTGAGTGACATCCATGTATTTGACGGGACCAACATCGGGTGCAAGCCATAGGAACTCATTCTCACGTACAACTGTAAGTGCCGTGACGGCTTTTCGGTTAGTTTCCACCTTAACACAGTCTTTGAATACGCCGATCGGGGTTTCAACGTCCTCGATTGCGACAACCTCTAAAGTGCTGGTAGTGGTCGCGGCTCCCACCAGTTTCAGGACTGTTTCCGTCACAATCACCCAGGTATGTCCTAATGGTAGCGCGGCGGGGAAATTCGTAACCGGTGGATCAAAAGTCGCCTCGGCGATGCCAAATGCCCCTCGGTCGAAGGCGACTTGATGTAGTAGAATCTCTCCATCTGCCTCAACAGTTACCCAGGACTTGTCAAGCGTAGCGATGTCTGTTCCGGCTGTCTCCTTGGCGATTTTCAGGATGATAAATTCCTCACCGTCAACAGTTTCGGATCCCTCAAAGGTGTAGGTGCGTCGCTCTGCCCCGTCGGCAGTCGCAAAAACCCACGTATTGCCGACCATCGCCGGATAATAATTTTGCGCTGTCGCCGTAAGTGTGAAACTACAGACGAGGCTTAACACCAAGACCGGTGTTAGCCAAGACACAAATTTGATAGTTTTCATATTTAAATCTCCTTTTTCAAAAGATACCAACTTGAATAATGTTTACAACAACAAAATTGTTCCTGCGAAACTCCTGCCCGGGCAGGTAGATACACAAGTGGTTCATCAAGACGCGAATCTGCTCTGTTGGAACGCTCACGCCACCCCTCTGGTGAGATGTCATCCTGTTCTGAGACGTATCGATATCCAAACCAGACTCCGATCGCCATCACCAAAGCAACAATGATAACAACAAATAGTGCTACTTTCCAATTCACCATACTGATTTTTTCAGGCTCCATGCAATCATACACAAAGATTATCACATTCATCAAAGGTTTTCAAGAAAAAACATCAGATTAGGACACCCATTACAGGATTTTTAAAGGTCAGTTGCCGAAATTTTGTGCGATAAGCACCAAATCCAAAACGTTAACAGTGCCATCGCTTGTGAGATCTGCGTCAGAATCGGATTCTCCCAAGCGAGCAGCTACGAAAGTGAGGTCCAAGATATTCACAACACCATCTCCTGTCACATCGTAAGGTACCGTTTCAGGCATAACTTCCTCCTCAGGAAGTGTTTCGGGTGTAACATCTTCCTCCGGTGACGGTTCGGATATAGTATCTTCCGCAGGAGGTGTTTCGGGTGTAACATCTTCCTCTGTAGTTTCAGGTTCCTCAGGCACGGTTAGCAGATTGGAGCTTACCAACTTAAAGATTAAGCCATCGCTGTTTTCGTACTGAATAGGACCTATATCAGGGGCGAACCATTGATAAGTAGTTGAATCAATATCGAGGTTTAGGAATCCACCCCTAGCAGTGAGACGTAAATCTAATTGGACCTTCGCACAGTTCTGGAACGTTCCAGCGGGTGTGACGACCTCCTCAAACCCAACGACTTCCAAATCCGTGGTGCTTTTCCCAGGTATTGTGAGTCCGACTATTAATTTTGCTTCCGCATCCGCGGCTATCTGCCATTTATCCGCTAGTTCTAATTGTAACGGAAAAAAAGTAACGGGCGTTGAAAAATCCGCAGTCAACGTAGCGACAGCGTCTTCTAAGATGATTCTATGCAGTTTAATAGCATCGCTATCAACAGTCAAAAAGTACTGGTCAGTCTCAGACTCGCCAGTACTGAGTTCCTCAGTCGTAATTTTCAATAAGATACGCTCTTCACCGTCATCAGTTTCAGATGTCTCAAGCGTATAAGTGCTTCGTTCTACACCATCAACACTCTCTAAAACCCACGTATTCCCGATGTCCGCTGGGTAATAATTCTGTGCTGCCGCTGTAAGCAGAAAAGAATAAGCGAAACTTATGAGCAGAACTGGCTTGAGCCAAGATAAAAATACGGTCTTTTTCATATTTCAATTCTCCTTACGCCATTTGTCACAAGCCAATAGATCAGGACTTACGCAAAATAAGGCATTCCGTTTATTACGATGGTAGGACCTGTAGACGTAAGTGTGAGTTAGCACCCTCTACATCGCACAAACTGACAGTTTATACTACAGTGCGTAAGTCCTATAGGTATAAAATTCCAACGAATGCCAATTTTCAACGCCACCCATTCTGTTGACTTTTTCCAAGCTTCGTGTGATAATACGAGTATATTACTATATTTGTTGCAATTTTGCAAATAAAGAATAGAGCGCAGGCTTGACTTGACTGCGTGCCAGAAAAAACAGTAAAAGGAGAATATAGATGCGTTTAGAAGGACAGGTTGCGATCGTTACAGGGGGTGGAGGCGGTATTGGGAAAGCAACATGTCTCGCGTTCGCCAAAGAAGGTGCGGATATTGTCATCCCTGAAGTAAATATGGCGAATGCGGAAGCGGCTTCAGGAGAAATAGCTGCGCTCGGTAGGCAATGTCGGGTGATTAAAACGGATGTAGCGAATGGCGACTCCGTGCGTAAGATGGTTCAGGAAACACTTGACACATTCGGACGGATCGATATTTTAGTCAATAATGCCGGTATTTTTAGTTATACGCGTATCGATGCCTGCACGGAAGCGGAATGGGATCGGATGATGGCTGTGAACCTCAAAGGTCCGTTCCTTTGTTCACAGGCAGTTATGGAAACGATGAAGACCCAACGCTCTGGACGGATCATCAATCTCGGTTCGTTGGCGGGACAGGTCGGCGGTTTGGTCGCTTCTGCTCCGTATTCCGCTTCAAAAGCGGGTGTCATGTGTCTGACGAAATCGTTGGCAGTTGTGCTTGGAGAGTACGGAATTACGGTGAATTCCATCGCACCCGGAGTAGCGGCAACGGAGATGACGGAAAACCATCCCGATATGACAGACCGGATTCCATTAGGACGGGTCGCTGATGCTTCAGAAATAGCAACGGCTATCCTCTTTCTCGCCTCGGAAGAGGGACAGTATGTGACTGGGGCGACACTCGATGTCAACGGTGGGATACGAATGGCTTAAGTAGTTGTCAGTTATCAGTTATCGGTTGTCAGTTAAGAGGGTTTTCGGTAACAATCCACCGTGTCCTGGATATTCCCACTTAGATTTAAGTTGTTACAAAAGCACCTCTTTACCGACCACCGATCGTCGATAGGCATAAAAAGGAGAAAATATATGGAATATAGAACACTTGGACGCGCAGGCGTAAAAGTCTCGCCGCTCTGTCTCGGTACAATGATGTTCGGGGGACCGACGAATGAAAAGGATTCAATTCGGATTATCCACAAGGCTTTAGACGCGGGCATTAATTTTATGGACACCGCGAACGTCTATAACGACGGTGAATCGGAACGGATTATCGGGAAAGCCGTTCGCGAAAACCGAGAGAATTGGGTCATTGCCACGAAAGTTCACGGCAATATGGGAGATGATGTGAATGCGGCAGGCTCACACCGGTTTCATATCATGTCGGCAGTTGAAGCGAGCCTGAAACGTCTTGACACAGACCACATCGATGTCTATTACTTACACCGCTGGGATGCCTCCACGCGAATTGCGGAATCGTTACGGGCTTTGGACGATTGCGTGCGACAGGGGAAGGTGCGTTACATTGCCTGTTCCAACTTTCAGGCGTGGCGCATCTGTGAAGCACTCTGGACAAGCGAAAAACAGGGACTGGAAGCGTTCGTATGCGTTCAACCGCTCTACAATATTGTTAACCGAGATCCTGAGGTAGAGTTGTTGCCGTTCTGTGAGCAGTATGGTGTGGGGGTTGTGCCGTATAGTCCGTTGGCACGAGGCGTACTGGCTGGAAAGTATCTGTCCGGCAAAAAGCCGCCAGCGGGTTCAAGAGCCGCTCGCAAGGATAGACGAATTTTGCAGACGGAACTCCGCGAGGAGAGTTATGAAGTTGCACAAAACCTCAAACCACTCGCAGATGCGCACGGTAAAACTTTGACGCAATTTTCATTGGCGTGGGTGTTGGCAAATCCGATCATTACCTCTGCTATCGTCGGACCCCGGACAATGAAACAATTAGAGGATAACTTGGGGTGTTTAGATTGCACGCTAACGGAAACCGACGAGGCAACGATCAACGAATTGGTCCCACCCGGAGAACACACCGGTAAAGGGTATAACGATCCGGCGTATCCGGTGCTGGGACGGTTCGCATAAGGTTGACCGTGAAATGCTATAAACATGCCGCCCTTACAGGGCTGAATCGTTTTTTCCAACGCCTTTCTATAAACATAATGAAGAAACACCCAAGCAGATAAACCTTATAGGACTCAAGAAGGGTTTAGAGGAGGCACGGTTTGGAGCTAGCCTCGGTGCGGTTAGAAACCGCACCTATGCGCTGGACGGGTTGGATTAAAGGGTTCAAGACAACGTTCCTTGGCTTACCTTAACCACGGTAAGATTCTGGAGAAAGCACGGGAATGCTCCTTGACGAGGAAGAAATTTCTTTTCGGTGAGTCAGAAAGTTTCTTACATCGCCGGAGAGAATACTTCTTGATTTCATAAAGTTGATACCCTAAATCTGCAACGTAATTTTCTACCTCTCCGAACAGAGTACGATTCGCCTCACCAACATCTTTCAATTCCGCCATTAGAAGAGGCGCGTGCGTTTTTAAGTAGTGTTCACCACCGCGTAACACCTCTAACTGATACCCTTCTACATCAATCTTAATGAAATCCGGAACCGGGAGTTCGCGGGCGAGGCTGTCAATCGTGTCAAGCATTACGCGTTCCGATACCGCACGTCCATTGGCATACTTTAAGGAAGCGGTGCCTTCGGCAAGTCCCGCCTCAGAATAGTAGAGGGATCGCTGCTCTGCTTTGTCGCTGAGTCCCTTATTGACAACAGTAACATTTGCAAAACGATTCAGAGAGACATTCTCACGGAGATAGCCACAGGTGCGTAACGCGGGTTCAAAAGCAACGACAGTGCCAGCATCTTCAACCTGGGAGGCGAGGAGACACGTATAAAATCCGATGTTCGCTCCGATGTCCCAACAGATGTCGCCCGGCTGAATAATTTTCAGGAGCTTGGTAACGACATGCCTCTCATCATGTGTACCGTAAAAATAGAGATACCGGTGCTCAGGGTTCGCTAAATTGGCTTTCAATCGGAATCCGTACTTGCTCTCAAAAACAGCGATCGGGTCCTCAGGTGTAATCAAATCCCTTGTTAGGTTCAAGAGCAAACGCTTCCCATCAGTGATTGGACACCACCGAAGGTAACTACGGACAAGATAATTGAGTTGCAGGTTCATCCCCACGCTTCAAGTCCCAGTAGTTTTTTGCCGAGATCCGTCAGATATGCGGTTTCGCCTGAATCATGTTCTTTTTCCGGGCGTTCGCCACTGAACCCCGCCATGCGTTCTTTCCATGCGTTGATACGGCGTTCGCGTGATTCGGGATTCGCTTCACCTGTGGGAGACATAGTGATGTACTGTGCGACACGTGGTGCATCGGCAGTGTTGATGCCCGCACTATGCGGCAACGCGCTGTGCCAAATAACGAGATCCCCGGCTTTTCCGGGTACTGGTACAGCACCGAGTGCCACTAAATCTTGTTGCCTTGGGTCGGCATCTTCTGGAAGACTCTTTATCCACGCCTCAATTTTATTGTGGAATCCAGGGACACACGTAAACGCTCCCTGATTGGCGGCAGTATCGGTAAGATAAAGCACACCTTGGACGTGGAATCGGAAAGGGATGTCCACAGACGCATCCCAGTGGAGACCTAAGTTTGTCCGTTCAAATTTTCCGGAAAGATTGGGCGGACTCATGCTGGCACGGTCGAAACTCACCCACAATTTCTCAGTTCCCCAAATCTCTGAGAACGCCTGATGTACACGCGGGTGTTGGCGCGTTGCCCATAGTGCGGGGTGCTGATAGATTTCTACCATGATGCTTTTACGGGGCGGGTCGGGATACCAAGTATCAGGGTCGTCGGCATTCATCTCAAGGAAGTCCCAGACGGCTTGTGCCGTATTTTGTATCAACTCTGCGGGTGCCGCATCACGGATGACGACATAACCGTTTTCTTCCCAGAAAGCGCGATCTTCAGAACTCAAAACAGCCACTTTTAATTTCTCCTTGCGGGTAAATGAGAGACGTTGGAACTATCAGATGCGTTCCTTAAATCCGCCCTCCATTACATTACGGGCTACGGGTTTTGATGCTATCTCAACACAAGTTGCCACTTACTCATACACATAGCACTCCAGAATCAGGTGATCTGGAACGCTAATTGTCTGAACCGGGATTCATGTGATTCAATGATTTACAAGATCATAGTCCCTTCTTGAGTGAAGACTGTTCTTTATAGAATTACCTAAATATTTTCAGGACTTACGCAAAGTGTGTAAAAAAGCAATATATTTCACCCAAAAAGGCGTTATTTCAGTGATTTAACCCCCTAAAGAATCAGAATCAACGGTATGAATGCGAATCAACGGTATGAAGGTTCTCCGTATGGCATTCCCCGCCCCTTATCAGGGGGACTTTAAGAGGAACTGCGTAAGTCCTATATTTTATTATAGTAAAGTTTAGAATTAATTGGACACTCCACACCGGCGAGGTTAGAAACCTCGCCTACCGGGGAAGGGAGCATGTCTATTTATTTTTAGGATCCACTATAAACTTCATACGGGGTGAAGAAAAGGTTCAAAAACTTATTTAACCGTCTATGCAGCAACTCGGATTATTGTACAGAAACCCTCGGTTAGGAGATTTAGATATTATTAATATTTTACCCTAACCGGCGTAAAAAAGCAGAAAGAAAAATAACGATCAATCCTAAAACTACGGTGAGGTTGAGCCAGGGTGTTGGTTTCTTCTGAAATACATCAAAGACGGGATACGGAAATGTCAGGACAATTGCTAATGTAAATATCAAAAAGACGATAAAAAGTTTCACACCCAAGACGAGGATATAGAGTGAGTAATCTGATACAAATGATCCCGTAGCGGCAATTGCACGGGCGGCGCGAAAGAAGGTGATGAAATTATATAATCCCGATATGAGGACGGTCAACAATGCTGTCCAGACAATACCACTGAAGCGTCTCAATGCGGACGAGACCAATGCTTCCGGTTTCGGAAACCGCTTAGCAATCGGGAGTAAGACAACGCGAAAAAAAAAGAACCCGCCTATCATCAGGACGACGGAGCCGACATGTATCCATTGCATCAAGGATTTCAAAAGCATTTCTTGAGAATGTTTATATAATAGGACTTACGCAAAATGAGCAAATATCGGGCCTTTAGACGCAAAAAGCCGTAATTTTCGTCTTTTAAACCCCCTAAATCCCCCTTATCAGGGGACTTTAAGAGGGAATGCGTAAGTCCTATAAAAGATTTGCTGATACTGTCTAAAAGCTTTAGAATCCGATAGACACACCAGAACTTAATTGTATTTACGTCCTCTCGGATGTAGATTGAACTGACGCTAAAGTACTAAAGACCTTATGGCAGAAGGGCAGCCGGTTTCGCCTACCAACTACCCTTCTCCATTTTCTCGTTCTTATGTTCCAGCCGTTGCGATGTTACACCACTGGCTTACCACCAACAGGATTAAAGCAGTCGCGCGACTGCTTGCAAGCGTCTGGCGACACAAATTGGTCATCGGGTCCTACATCTTGCATGGTGCAATTGCACCAATAGTGCGAACCGGGATTGTTTTCAACGAGGTTCTGCAAGTTGCCGCCCGGAATATAAATCGCCTTCGTCCGAAGATACTGACATATCGGGCGATTAAAGATCGGAAGTGCTTTTCCTTGTAACATATCAATACTCCTTTAGCTTGCAGCCATCATCGCGGCGCGGCTGACGAGATTCTGTGTTAAGGTCACCTTGTACGCGTTGTCGTTCATGGGTTGTGCGTCGATGACAGCCTCGGCACCAGCCTGCTGGCTCACCGATTCGTCGATCATTTTGCCGGTGACCGCCGCTTCAGCCTCTTTAGAACGCCAAGGCGCAGGTGCAACTCCACCGAGAACGATACTGGCGGTTTTACAGGTTTTCCCGTCCATCTCAAAAACGCCAGCAACGCTTGATAACGCGAAGTCGGGAGCACCCTTCTCACGCGCTTTTAAATAGAAACTCCTTGTATTCGGCTTCGGTGCCGGGACGCTGACCTCAACGACAATTTCGTTGGGTTCCAGCACGTTTTCCCGGAACGGATTTGCCGCCGGCAAGGTAAAGAATTCCTCAAGCGACATGCTCTTCTCGCCTTCAGGTCCGACGATTTTGACCGATGCCCCCAAGGCAATCAACGCTGGTGCGAGATCCGAAGGGTGGACAATGTAGACAGGATCGCCACCGAGGATCGCGTGATATTTGCTCAAACCATCAACAGCATAACAGATGTCTCCACCTTTTTTGAGGCAATCGGTGGCTTCATCGCGGTAGTACCAACACCGCGGACGCTGGCAGAGATTTCCGCCGAGTGTCCCGACGTTCCGAATCTGTGGTGTCGCAACGGAACCCGCCGCCTGCGACAGAACGGTATAGTGATGTTGGATAGTCGGATGCATAGAGATGTCAGCGACAGTGGCTAACGCACCGATTCTCAAGCCTGATGCATCAGCCTCAATGCTATCCATACCGGGTAGCGTCTTGAGGTTAATGAGTGTCTTGGGAGTCTCAATATACTCTTTGAGTTCCGCAAGCAGATCCGTGCCGCCGGCGATAAGCATAACTTCACCCCATCCGCTTTCACTCAGGAGAGAAGTGACCTGCTCCAGACTGGTAGCGTTAACGTAACTGAATTTTTCCATTGCTTATCTCCTTATGCCTTCTCGGCAAGTGCGTCAAGGATCTTATCGGGTGTTATCGGTAACGATCGAATCCGAACGCCAATCGCATTGTAGACGGCATTCGCAATAGCACCAGGTGTCGGAATACACGGTGGTTCACCGACGCCTGTAACCTTGCGGTGCGTATCGAAAACAATGGACTGAATTTCAGGGATCTCAAAAGTCCCAGGAACCTTATAGTCCTCAAGATTGGCATTGAGCATTCGACCCGTTTGTGGATCCATGAACCGTTCTTCGAGTATTGCTTGACCCAACCCCATGATAACACCGCCATTAATCTGGCTTTCTGTCGTCAACCTGTTAAGTGCCAATCCGCAATCCTGAACGGCGACAATTTTGATAATCCTGAGAGCTCCTGTCTGGGTATCAATTTCAACCTCAGCGAACTGTGTCCCTGCGGCACCGTTTTGGCGGAGTTCTTCGTCCCAAGTTCCACCTTCGCTAACGCTTTCCATGCCGAGTTGTCCAGTTGCCTGTTTCCACGTAATTGTCTTGGTTCTGTCAGAAACAACGTAGATAGTACCTCTACCGACCCGAAGGTCTCCCAGAGGTGCCTCAAGCAAAGGTGCGATGCGTTCAAACAACTTCTGTTTCGCTGCCGCTGCTGCGGTTTTGATAACAGGTGCTACTGATGGAGTTGTTTGACTACCACCACTACCACCAGAGGGTAATCCGGGCTGGCTATCGCCAACCTTTACACGGACATCGGTAGTATCAAGACCGAATTCTTCGGCAACAATCATCGCAATAACTGTGCGGATACCGGTTCCAATATCTTGTGTACCTGTGACGGCTTCAACAGTGCCATCTGCGTTGATAGTGACCCGCGCTTCCGTACCGCGTCCACCGCCACCACCCCATTGTCCGCTGCCAAGTCCCATGCCGCGCTTTTTCACGCCTGTGCCGGAGCCTGGTACGCGGTTACGGCGGTGCCAGCCTATTTCTTGCGCGCCGAGGGTGTACTGTGCCTGACGCACTTCATTTGGATCATTGATACGACGAAACTCCACTGGATCCATACCGAGTTTTTCGGCAAGTTCATCCATGAGAGAGTCCATTGCGAAGGCACCCTGCGGGTGTCCAGGAGCACGCATCGCGCGTTGATTGCCAGCGTTGACAGCCACGTTAACCCGTTCTGCTCGACTGTTTGGTACGTGGTAGACGTAAGGTCCCGTGAAACCTGCTCCACTGGAGATGCCGCCCGTGCCATAGCCCTTCATATCGTAAGCGATAAGCCGTCCATCGCTTGTTGCCCCTGCACGGACCTGTTGAGTCATTGAAGGTCTATTTCCAGCGACCAGATGCTCGTCCTTCCGAGTCAGCATTAACTTCACTGCTTTACCAGTGATACGGGACAATTCAACCGCCGTGCGACCTTCTATGCCGGGTCCGAATTTGCTTCCAAATCCGCCACCCATGTGTTCTGTAATGACTCTGACCTGATTTGCAGGCAATTCAAAATGTTGTGCGAAATCGTTGCGAACCCCAAAAACACCTTGTGTAGACGCCCAAACGGTAAGATTCTGTTCATCCTCCCATTTTGCGACGTGTCCATGTGTTTCCAAACAAACGTGTGTTTGAACGGGGGTGTGATAGGTAGCCTCGACCTCAACAGCGGCTTCAGCAAATCCGGCATTGATGTCGCCGTCTTCCCTGACATTCGGTTCGCTCTGGTTGCCCGCCCAATCCTCTCGGATTTGCGGTGCGTCTGCTGCCATCGCGTCCGCTTCTGTAACGACGGACGGTAATTCCTCTAAGTCGACATAAATGAGCCGAATTGCATCCTTAGCAATATCATCCGTTTCAGCGGCAACAGCGGCAATTTCTTGCCCTTGGTACCGGAGTTTATTACCAACTTCAATGAGCGGGATGACAGCCTTGACTCCGGGTAATGCTTCTGCCTCGCTCAGGTCAATTCCCAGAACGGTTGCGTGTGCGGTTTCAGAACGCAAGATACGTCCGTAAAGCATCCCCGGTTCATTGATGTCAAAAGTATACTTCGCTTTTCCAGTGACTTTATCCTTACCGGACAAACGGGTTACCCGTTTCCCGATGAGGCGAGATTCACTTGCTTCTCCCCATGATGCCATGCGTTTTCCTCCTATAGCCAACTGCCCGATTGGCGCGGCAGGCTCTTGCGTCTCGCAAGTCAATCCTTGATTTCAAATCACATCTTCCGTGATGCAGTTTTGACGGCATCAAAGATGAATGGATAGGTTCCACAGCGACAAGTGTTGCCAGACAAACCGACTTTAATTTCTTCAAGTGTCGGACTTGCGTTCTCGTTCAACAGTGCTGCGGATGAGACGATGAAACCGGGTGTGCAGAATCCACACATCAGTGCGTCGTGTTTAATGAACGCGTCCTGAACAGGGTGCAAATCGTCGCCGTCTGCTAATCCCTCGACGGTTGTGATCTGCTTGTTTTGTGCATCCATTGCGAGCATCATGCAAGCGTAGACCGACTTCCCATCTACCATGACGGTACAGCCACCACACTCACCCCGATCGCAAATTAACTTGGCACCGGTTAAGTCGATATTGCTCCCGCTTGTATCAATTCCATCACGTAAAACGGTTAAAAGCGTCGTTCGCGCTTCAACCTCGACCTGATACGATTTACCGTTGATATTGAGTTGAATTGTCGCATTAGCAACAGCATCGCCCGCTTGGGCATCAGCAGTTTTCTCACTGCCGATCAAGACGCTCGGTGCGACAGTTGCGGCAACGGTACCTGTACCTACGCCTTTCAAGAAGTTTCGGCGCGAGATGTTCGTTCCCTGCTTTTTCTCTTTTTCAGGCATGCGGTACCTCCTTCAATTGTGAGTTCGGATTAACGTTATGTTTATCGCGTTGATTAAAAAAATCGTTATCTCTCGATTTTCCCCAGTATATTATATCTCACATTTTTTATCAAGAAAAAAAACGAACGAGGCACAATTAGGTTTCGGTATTCAATTATCAGCTGTTGGAAATCGGATAAAAATATATTTTTCATTTTGCCAACGGTAGTCCATCATAGCTGAACTGATGTGGTTGCAAACCGTATTCATTATTTTTTTACGGAAATTGATTTATAGGTAACATGAAAATTGATTGGCAATTTTTGTCAGAATAGGGTATCATATTAATGCACTTATCAGACTCATTCGCACGCACAATATTATCAGGCGGCATTTCGCTTACCAGATTCTAAAAAAAGGAGCTATCATGGCTGGAAACACATTTGAAATTAGTGACAATACATTTGAAGGAATGGTGCTGACATCAGACACACCCGTCGTTGTTGACTTTTGGGCAGAGTGGTGCGGGCCCTGCAAAATGATTGCACCGATCTTGGAGGAGCTCGCCGGTGAGAACTCTGAGACTTTCAAAGTTGGAAAAGTAAATGTTGATGACAACCGTCAGACTGCGATGCAGTACGGCGTTCGGAGTATCCCGACACTGCTCGTGTTCAAAGATGGAAAAGTTGCGGGGCAGATCGTCGGAGCGATGCCCAAAGATGCACTCAAGAAAAAAATATTAGACGTCCTATAAGCCGTCCCGCTCGTAATCACACCCTGGAGAATGGAAGATTTGTCAATCAGATTCGTCCTTCCATTCTCCCACCATTTCCTATCCTTTCATCCCTCTAAGGTTCACTATGTTTTGGCGACTTGTCTACAACCTGTTTGCTGTCCCCGTCATGTTTGTCGGTTTCTACGTTGCGGGGTGCTGCAATCCCAAGATTCAGGAAGGGATCAAGGGGCGGAAACGGGTATTTGCAGAACTGACAGCCCAACTCCAGACCGCTCGACAGTTGGAAAAAACAGTATGGTTTCACTTTACCTCCGTCGGCGAATTTGAACAAGCGAAACCCCTTATCGAAGCGATCTATGCAGAGACACGAATTGTTTTAACTTTCTTTTCCCCCTCCGTTGCCCCCAATGCCCGATCTTATCCGTACGCCGATGCCGCTGTTTACCTTCCATTAGATACGCCCCACAACTCGGAACGCCTGATACGTCTCATCGAACCCACGTTGATAGTTTTTTCCAAATTCGACATTTGGCCCAATCTGGTTTGGAGAGCCTCTAAACAGGACCTTCCGATCATCGTGGTTGCCGGGACGCTACACGCTGAATCGAAACGGTTGTCGCGTTTCGCGAAGCCGTTTTTTCGGAGTGTGCATCGGCATATCCGAGTGCATTGTGCGATCTCGGAAGGAGACGCCGCACGCTTTCAAGAACTCTGCTCACCTACACATGAAATTGTTGTTACTGGCGATACTCGCTATGAGCAAGTCTACCGACGAGCAACAGCAGTTGAGTCCGATACCGAATTTTTCCCCGGACAAGCGACTTTAGGGCGCGGCTTGCAAGCCCATATTGCAACGAAACGCCCGATTCTTATCGCTGGTAGCACCTACACAGAGGACGAGAAAGTTCTGTTACCTGCATATCAACGAGTGCGGGAAAATATACCAGACACTTTTCCTCATCTCATATTGGTCCCACACGAACCGACCCCTGAACGGATAAGTGAAATCCGTGCGGCTCTGAACCGCCAGCAATTGGCATATCTTTGTTTCTCTGAACTTATATCCGGGATAGATTTATCGGAAGTGGATATCCTCATCGTTGATAGGGTGGGGCTTCTTGCGAAGTTATATGGATTGGCAGACATTGCGTTTGTTGGTGGAAGTTTTCGCGGAAGTGTTCACAATGTGATGGAGCCTGCGGCGATGGCAAAGCCTGTTCTGTTCGGTCCGACCATCCAGAATGCCCGTGAAGCGTCTTTGCTTGTGGAACGAGGCGGTGCAAAATTGGTCCGCACTCCACAACAATTGGCAGATGCGATGACTGTATGGCTGAACGATACAGACGCGAGAGGAACAGCAGGCAGTATTGGGAAACAATTGATTGAGGAAAATCTGGGTGCGGTGGATCGAACGTTGAAGCATTTGCAGGCGTATGTGTGATGGAAAAGTCTTATAAACACGAGATCCCGAGTGCAAAGCATGCACTTAAAGACTGCACAAGGATTTGTTCGTACAGGACATGAGAATCAATAATACTCTCACTTATATTCGGTTGAAAGATGTTTAAGTCAGGAAACCTGAACCCTTGAAAACTTGAATCTTGATACAAATAATTGCCACTTAGCATCCGATATCCAGTTATATCAGCGATGCGAACGCAGGCAATCGAAAAAATAAAAGAACAGGAAAGCTGCCTAGGCAACAACGAGAATCGCCCGCGACGAAACCAACCGTGGGAAACGGAAAGCGCGCGGGCACAAATACAGTCAGTCCTGTGGTGATTGTCAATACTGCTTTGTGAAGCATTTTACTTAACAGGTGTAAAGTTTGAGGGGGAGGGGGTGATAGGTGTTAACTTGGAGTTAACATTACAGGGAACACGTGAAAACACAGCGCGACGGTACCCGCACAAGGAAGATATATCTCGTTGTGCCGCGGAGGAAATCGCTTTGTCACTGTGTTTATGTTGCATGTTCGTCACCTTCGGAAGATTTAAGGTAATCGGGGTGCCCAATTACGACAACAAAATTATACTATAAAATCACACTTTTTGTCAAATGTTTTTTTGAGATATCGATAAAGTTTCGTTTTTTCACAACTCTCCTGATATATGGTAGATTTTAGAATTAACATTCTATTCTTGAAGTGTAGGCGGGGAAGAAATTGAGGAAAGACCCTATCAAAAACCCCAGCAAAAACACGCTTCGGGCGTAGGGTCGCGATTCGGAGATCGCTCCTACAGAAGAGATGTGAACTTATTTCCATAATTCACCATAAATGCCGCCCCGTTGGGGCTTTCTTCGTAGGGAGCCAACCCCTCTACACAGATATCGCCCCGCTGGGGCTTTAACACAGCAGACATCGGGGTTAAAAGATTTATCACAATTTATGAAAAATGTACCTAAAGACGCAACGAAGATAATACCTTGTATTTCAATAGCAACTTGGGTTAACAGTATCAAAAAATCGCCATTTTATCCCTTTAACAAGTTTCGCAAATTATGCCATACGTTTGCAATGCGAATCAAATTTTTGGATTGATTTGGTTAACTGCGGGAGAATTTATCGCGGAGTAGATTCCTTTCCGGATTGTGTCCGGTAGCGGATTTTTAGGATGGGACGTAGGTTTTCATCGGGTGTTTCTTTTGAAGAGAAAACGATAGGTACACTACCATCACGCAAAGCGAAGAGATACCCGTAGTTGTAATCAGGATTCACCACCCAAAAACGGACAGCGTCAGTAAGAAGTTCGCCTTTAAATGTATAATGCTTCCCCGCACCCTGAATTTCGCACGTGCCATCAATCCGCTGGGCGACATCCTCAGAACCGTTGTAATCGCTTTCACTATCACCGTCTATGCCCGACAACATCGCTTGCGCGGGGGGGCTGTTCCATGGAAGGTTGCGGTGCAACGCGCTGTTATAGGTGAGTTCGTTATCTGCTGCTCGTTCGGAGACACCCCTGCCCTCTCGCCACGGGAGCAAAACCCGACGGAAGATGACGGTCTGAGCGACATCTGTGTCACACTGCTGGACATGCAGGCTTATCGTTGCTTCTAAGATTTGTGTCGGTTCTCGGACACCCATGTCCTCAAAGGCATCATACAGGTCAAAAGCGACGAAGAAGACACTGCCAGTCGGATTACACACGAGGGTCGATTCGGCACCAACATTGTTGTTTCGTGTCTTGCGATCCTTATTGACAATCAGACTGGTATCTTGCAAACCGCCAGAGAATGTAACGGTGTCCCCTGCCCCGAAAGTTATCTCGTTTACAGATGGAAGGGTTAGGACTATTTCCGTTTGAGAATTCGGAAGGGTGAGGTGATAGGTTTTCGCGACCTCTAACGGGGAAGTGAGCAGCAGGACACGGTTCAATCGTTGGTCCAGTAGTGCGTATTCCAACTCGACATCTGGGGCAATACGATAATTATTCAGGTCTTCCGCAGTCTCTGCCTGCAATTGTCCGTCAAATTGCAACTGAATTGCGGTCTGTGATAGCGGTATCGCCTTCAGCAACTTAGGGGTATCTGCTGAATTGGCGACCAAGATGGGATAAAATAGCAGAGACAGAATTATCGGAAACCTACAAATTACTTCGGCATAAACCTTCAAAATAAACTCCCAAGATTATTATCGCGACCGGGAGGTCGCTCCTACGAGAATAGCAGTCAGCAGTCAACCCCCCTAACCCTCCTTATCAGGGGGGAATCAGAATCGGGAATCGGAGTAATATGGGCAGGCACAAGACCTACTCCTACTAAGGAACATCTGCTGTGATAAAGACGGCATTTAGGACCTCCCGCTCTCGCTGTCCGGATGGCTTGTTGATGACCGTATCGTCAACCACGAAAGTGCTGGAGGACCCGCCATCCAGGTTAATCGCTTCGGTGGCACCGAGTTCAATGAGGATACTGGCAAGTTCATAGAGGGTTAATCCAGTGCTATATTTCGGTTGCCGTCCATCCGCAACTACTAAAAAGAGGGTGTCTGCATTATATCCAAGTGCAGTGCGCGGTTCATGACTCAGATTCAACACTGAGGCGCGTTTGCCGGGGACATGCCGCTTTTCAGCGTGATGCATCTCCACAAGCGTCTCATTGATCTTACCATTTTTAAGGAGTCGGAGCCGCCCGCCAATAGCATGTTGAACCCGATTCCATTCGGGTGGCGAGAGGGTAAGAGTCAGTGTGCCGTCTGCGCCAGCATTGAACTCAGAAACGGTTGGGTCTTTTAACCGTGTGCTTATCCAGAGCACCGCTCCATCGCTGGGAATTGGACTGTCCCCATCGCGTGAGATCCCTGCCACACGGTACGGATGTGCATAATTCGGGGTCAAAGGGAGTGAAAGTCCGCCGATTATAATTTCCGTGCCTCTGCGGCGATGCGTACGGGTCGATTCGCCGAGTCGCGGTGTGTAAAGTGTGACTTGACATCCATCAAGCCGTCGTTGATTAACGCATTCGAGGAGTAGTGTGTGCGTACCTATTTGCACGCTTGCCTTCATTTCAACGGGAGTGCTCAGGAATTCGCCAGACTCTGTCACACCGAAACATGCCTTGGTATCCGTAGGCTGGGTGATGAGTTCACCGTCTTGAACATGCAGACTCTCTAATACACCCCCATAGCCGCGCATATCACCAAGTACACCGAACCCTCCATTCACCGCGACGAGGACACGGCGATCGCCGCGGTGGGTGCGCCGATTCGCCATAGAACGTACGGTCTCTTTGCCGAGTACTTGGGCATTCGCAAGTGCTACCTCAAAGCGCAATGCCGATTCATGTCGGGACATCTCGGCGACATAAAGGACACACGTTTCGACATCCCAGTCGTAACGATAGATATGTAACCCTTGTGCCAAATCTGGAAACAGCGTTTTTTTCGCGCCACCGGCTTGTGCGATAGTGGCAACCGCCATCCAAAGGAACAGTAAATAGATGGTAGCACAGAATTTACGCATTACGAAAAATCTCGACAGCAAAATAATCAATGGGTTGGTCTATGGGGGGATGCAATTTCTTGACGATAAGATGGATTTCATCTATAGCGAATTGTTCTAAAATCACTGTAGCGATCTGCTCAGCGAGTGCCTCAATGAGTTGGAACGACTGCTGCGTGCCGATCTCAATGATGCGCGTGACGACTTCAGAGTAATCAACAGTGTCGGCGAGTGCGTCTGTCTTGCCGGGGTTCGCAAGCGTACTATACCCCAAGGTTGCATCAATTTCATAATGGCCACCGACGTGGCGTTCCGCTTCGGGAACGCCATGGTGACCATGAAATCGAATCCCTTTGAGGATAATCTTATCCATGACTATTCTTCGGGAATCTCTCCAAAAGTATGAGCGGGTTCGATGAGGTATTTCACCTGTTTTCCGAACCTCCCATCGGTGTAATCAATTGCGCGAATTTTCCAGTCCGTACCGTCCTTTTTCAGTGCAGAAATCAGGTCGCCCTTCTGATTCCCCCAGGTATACGCGCCTCTCAAGACGGCTTCTTTCCCTCTGCTATCAATAGTGATATAGGTGATGTCAACCACCATTTTCCCGCCGCGGAGTCGGAATATTCCGTCCCATGCTTTGCTGACAGCCTTCCCGCCTTCGTTTTTTTCAAAGGTCCCCGCCCAGAAAGTCCAAGCGGTAAAAATGTCCTTACTCTCGCCGGGTAGCCACACGTCCGTTAGCGCGTCAACATCTTGGTCGCCATGGGCAACCGCGTATTCGGCATAAAGGTCCCGAATCGCCTGCTCCTCAGCAGCAAAGTCAATATCTCTACCAACAACGACATCGGGTTGTGTTGATTCAGTAGATGTTGTTGCCGACTGGGTTGGCTTATCGGGTGCTTCTGTTTCATCATCAGTGTCACCGCCGCAAGCTATCAATCCGGCGGTAAGCAAAACGAAGATGAAATAATAAATCGCTTTCGGTTTCATACTGCCTCTCTCCTCTGTTGAAGGTGATAGATAAATCACGTTCACACAATTTGTTTTATTGTATCACATCGTCCGATAAAAATCAACACAATTTTAATAGCCATCAGCCGTCAGTCATCAGCTGTCAGCAATTAGCCCATCAGTATTTAGAAAGATCGCGGTTAGAAACCCCTCTCAGAATAAGAAATCGCGACCCAAAGATCGCTCCTACAGCCGTCAGTCATCAGCCGTCAGCAATTAGCCAGAAAGATCGCGGTTAGAAACCCCTCCACAATAAGAAACCGCGACCCAGAGGTCGCGTCTACAAAAACGGTTTTCATCAGTTTAAAAGATTGCTTTGTAACCGATTTTGTGCTATACTTTTGAGTGTCATCGACAAGTTGTTAACCTCCAAAACTCCGTGGAAAAGGAATTTTTATGAACGTCACAGTTAAATATTTTGCCGTATGTCATGAAATGTTAGATAGATCCGAGGAAGAGATGGAACTTCCGGACGGTGCTACGATAAAAACGATTTTAGAACGTCTTGAGGAAGAATGGCCCGAAATCGCTGAGTTCTACGAAGTGATGCAGATGTCTGTCAATTGGGAATATGCCACGGAACACACTGAACTCGCAGAAGGGGACGAGGTTGCCCTGATTCCGCCAGTGACGGGAGGCAACAATGTTTAAGATAACTTCAGAAGTTATCACAGGCGAGGAAGTGCGTGAAGCCGTCGAGGGTCCAGATGCAGGCGCGGTCGTGCTGTTCTTCGGCACAGTTCGCAATAATACTGACGGCAGGCCGGTAGAATGCCTCGAATATGAAGCGTACCCGCCGATGGCGGAGAAGAAAATGGCAGAAATCGCGCAAGAGATTTCAGACAAGTGGGGTCTCGACCGCGTTGCAATGGTTCATCGTGTGGGGAAATTGGAAATTGGCGAGGTAAGCGTAGCAGTAGCGGTGGCATCACCGCATCGCAAAGACGGGTTTGAAGCGTGTAAATACGCGATGGATCGTCTGAAACAGATTGTGCCTATCTGGAAGCGAGAAGTGTGGGCAGATGGTGAAGCGGAATGGGTGAAACCGGATGCTGTTTTCTTTGACGCGCCTAAGCCGCACAAAACCGCTTCACAAATTGACTAAAGATTGAGACCCCTTGTGGGAATTGGTCCAACGCCATCCACTCATCCACTGTATGCGCCTGTAGAATACTGCCGGGTCCGATAATGACGGTCTCCATGTGCTGTGCGAAGACAGCCGCATCGGTGCCATAGGCGACGGTCTGGGGTTCGGTTTCGCCAGTTATTTCGAGTGCTGCTTGGATAATCTCCGCATCGGGTGGTGTGCGTACCGGTGGGGCATTAATATACAAATCAAATATTAACCCATGCTTTTCTGCTGAATTGCGTGCGCGGTCTATCCACTCCTGTGCATTATCTCCAGGCATTGGACGGTAGTTGATACAACACACGCTTAACGGCGAAGTAATATTCCCTGGACACTCGCCATCACTGATCGTGATATTCCAATCCGTAAAAGCCGGTGTGAATTCATCATTGAAATATCGGGTGTTGCTTGTCAATTCGTGATAAATATCCCGCATTTCTGCGAGAAAGGGAATTAACTTTAGATTCGCGTTGTCCCCTTCGCCTGTACTGCTGTGCGCGGCACGACCGTGGGCTGTGGCAGTAAAGCGGACAGTCCCTTTGTGGGCATATACCGCATAGAGTTCCGTCGGTTCACCGACAACCCCATACTTCGGGAAGCCATGCTTTTTGAACATCTGTGACTTTTCGGCAACTGCAATTGCCCCAAGGTAGCCCACCTCTTCATCGGCGGTGATTACGACATAGAGCGGTGCCTTTAAATCCGATGCCGAATAGTGTGACGCGACCTCAATCATACACGCGACACTGCCCTTCATATCACAACTGCCTCTGCCGTACATCTTCTCATCGGCAATCCGTGCCTCAAACGGATCCATCGACCAACCGATAGCCGGCACAGTATCTATATGTCCGAGCAGCGCAAGTCCGCGTTCACCGTTCAGCGGTCCTTTACGACCAATGAGATTCACCTTCAGGACACCTGCTGGGTCTTTGTATTCAACCCGTTCGACTTCACAATCAATGGATTCTAACGTCTCGGTGAGAAAATCCATGACCTCAACATTGCTGAGAGGGCTTACTGTATTATACCCAATGAGGGTTTTGGTCAATTCTTTTGCATCCATAGTCAGTAATTTTACAAAAAGCGGTGAAGTTTGTCAATGAATTTTTTGGAGAAGATCGCAGCAACTTAAAGTTGGAAAATCGCGAGCACAGCTCGCTCCTACAGTTGGTATTCATAAGCGGCGACGGCGAGGGCTACAATTGCGGCAGTTTCCGTACGGAGGATGTTTCTCCCAAGTGTCGCAAGTGTACATCCGCTTTCAATAGCACTGGTGACCTCTTGATCGGAAAATCCGCCTTCTGGTCCGACAAAGAGCGCGACAGAATCCGGGCGCGATTCCCCGCGTAAAACCCTCTGGATATGTTGGACATGCGATTCCTCATCGCGATGTGGACTGAGGAGCAGGCAGAGTGAAAATTTATCGAGTTGTGCGAGAGCGGCATTAAACTCCTGCGCATTGCACAATTCAGGCAACCACGCGCGTTCGGACTGCTTCGTAGCAGAGATAAGCATACGGTGCCAACGCTCATATCGGTTTTGGCTCGGTTTCTGCAAGGCGTATTCTGAATGCAGTGGTACAATCTGTGTAACACCGAGTTCCGTCGTTTTTTGGAGAATCAACTCCATCTTATCGCTCTTGGGGAGTCCTTGAAAGAGCGTGAGTTTCGGTGAAACAATCGCGTGAAATTCGTGGCTGAGGATTCGTGCTTCGCTTGAAATCCGAGCATCGTCTGTTTCAAGAATTTGTGCTGTATACACATTCCCTTTCCCATCGATAATTCGGACAGTCTCACCCGGTTTTGTGCGAAGGACGTTGCGCAAGTGATGATGCTCCGAACCCGTAATCGTAGCAATATTATTGGAGATCTGAGAAGGAGAAACATAGAAAGTGTGCATCTTTTACTTTTAAATTTTCCTTGCGGTTCGGTGAAGTGAGTTGGTATCGTCAAGTCCCTTTCCGTTGAACCGTCCCGGCGCGTTGCTTGGGCCTACACATTTTCGTCATAGGTTGCAGGGGTGCGCAACTTTTGAATAATCGCCTCCGGCTGCTGACTGCGAAAGATAGCGGTACCTGCAACGAGAATCGTTGCCCCACACTGAATTGTGAGGGGTGCGATCTCTGTAGTTACACCACCATCAACGGAGATGTCAGGAGGCTGTGTCATTTCCTGAACTCTATGATGTAGTGTCTCTATTTTTTCGAGTGTATTCCGTTGAAAAGACTGACCTCCGAACCCAGGTTCAACACTCATTGGTAGGACTAAATCAATTTTTGAGAGGTAAGGTGTAACGGATGAGACGGGTGTCTTCGGACAAAATGCTAACCCCGGCTTAAGCCCGTGTGCTCTGATGGCTGAAATTACTTCATCGGGTTTATCCGCACTTTCGATATGGAAGGTAATCAAATCTGCTCCTGCTGCTGCAAGGGCGTCGATATAGCGAAGTGGGTGCGTCACCATAATGTGGACATCAAAAGGGACATCGGTGATCTCGCGAACAGCAGCGATAAAGGGTGGACTGATAGCGAAGTTTGACACAAAGTCGCCGTCCATCACATCAAAGTGGAGCAGGTCGGCTCCAGCTGCGACGATCCGTTTCACCTCTTCGCCAAGACGACTGAAATCTGCCGCGAGTAATGAGGGCGCGATTTTAGGCGTAGGAATTTGTATTCTCCTTTAGTTGAGTCCTATCTATAAACCACTTCAGGCAACTTTTCACCATTTTCGTAGACGATCACCCGCGCTTTGCCAAAAACCCGTGTCCCCTTCTGCTCCAAATCAATCACGGTGCCGGGTGCATAGCGTTGATCCACCTCCGTACGTTCACTGTAGTCATCAATTATAACAATCCTGACGTGCCGTGAAAGTTTCCCTTCTTCACTAACCGTATGCGTGAAAGTTAAAGGTCTGCTGATATTTTCAGTAGTCCCCTGCACGCCACTGATTTCGAGTAGGAGGCGGTCTCCGGTTCTCACCATCACGCCGCCTGCGGGTTCGTGAGTGATAATTGCCCCTTGAGGGATTTTAGGGTGTGAACTATATTCAGCCTCAACCTTTAGTCCCACCGATTCCAGGGCAGCAAGCACATCGGCAGCGAGTTGACCTTGAAAATTCGGAAGTTGTACGACTTGTGGTCTGGGTCCGTGGCTCACTAAAAGATTTACAGGGCTACCGCGGCGTTGTCCTCCGCCTTCTGGCGGTGATTGCGCAATGACAGTATTCTGCAGATAATCTTCGGAATGAACGAAGGCGACTCGGTTCGGACGAAAACCCGCGGTTGTGAGCGATTCAAAAGCGGTGTCCCGCGATTTTCCAATGACGGAGGGAACAGGAACTAATTCAGCCCCTATGCTAACTGTGATTTCAACGGGTTGATACGATTTTATTCTAAAGTTCGCCTCTGGATTTTGTGAGACGATCTCACCTTTAGGCGCATCGCTACTCGCTTCTTGAATGGTTTTTGCAGGCTGCAACCCTGCCTCCCCAAGAATCCGCACGGCTTCATAGTAACTTTCACCAGTAATGTTGGGAACAAGCACTTCCTCGGTTCTGACCCAACCCGGAATCACAACGAAAATGGCTAACGCTCCGACGATACCCAGGCAAATCAAGAGATAGAGAAAAACCTTGAATGATGCAAATAGGGTATTATTCAGACGGTTCATATTTTAATTTTACCTTGCGGATTTTTAATTATTCCTTACGGTTAAACAAGGGGGATATTATCTCCAGCGTTCGTCTCTCAAATCTTAAAGAAATTGAGGAAACACCCTATCAAAAACCCCCGATGGGGCTTAGACCTTGCGGGATAGGGCGGTTCTACACACATTTCGCCCCGGAACCAACGGTATGAATGCCTTATGGCATTCCCCGGGGGCTGCGTTTTTGGACACCTGCCTGTCTTTTTTTTACTGTGAGGTGCCTGTCGCAACCTCCCAGAAAAACTGGGCCATCCTTGAGAACTCACCTCACACGCAACTCGAATCGTCCAAACTTTAGTAATAATTAAAAAACTCGCCTGTTTGTAATTGATAACCGTTAATAAAATCGTGCGCTTCCATAGATTTTTTGGTCGCGGGTTGGATCTCCAACAATTGGAGTGTCCCTTCTGCTGTGGCAACGAGGAGTTTTTGTCTTTCAGCGATTTCAAGGGTTCCCGGTTGTCCAGCGAGTTCTTGTGGAAGTGGTTGACCACGAACAATTTTCAGCCGAAGTTTCTCCCGGAAGAAAGTATAAGCACCGGGCCAGATAGCTGTACCCCTGACTAAATTGTGAATCGCCGTCGCTGGTTGATTCCAATCAATTTGCCCGATTTCCTTCGTCAGTCGCGGGGCATGTGTCGCTTCTGCGTCGTTCTGTGGAACTGCCGATGGTGGTTCTCCACTCGGCATATTGGACAAACATCGGACCAGTTGATTTGCCCCGAGCTGCGCCAACTGTTCCGTCAATGTGAAAGCAGTATCGTCATCGTGGATTGGGACTCGGTCTGTAGAGATAATATCGCCTGTATCCTCGCCTGCATCCAGTAACATAAGCGTTACACCTGTCTCAGTTTCGCCATTAATGAGTGCCCACTGAATTGGGGCGGCACCGCGATACTTTGGAAGCAGAGAGGGGTGCAAATTGACAGTGCCGCAAGGCGGGATATCCAAAACGGTTTGAGGAAGGATCTGACCAAAGGCAGCAACAACGATTACATCCGGGGCGAGATGTCTAAGGGTTCGCACAAAATCCGGTTTTCTCACCTTCTCTGGTTGATAGACCGGTATAGCATGTTTTGTAGCAACTGCTTTGACAGGTGGTGGACTGAGTCGTTTCCCGCGTCCGCTGGGTCGATCGGGTTGTGTGACGACACCGATGAGTTCAAATTTGTGGGAGATGAGTCCTTTGAGTGCTGGAACGGCAAACTCACTGGTCCCCATAAAGACAACACGCATTTTTTTTCTCGTTATCAGGAGTCAGTTAAGAGATGGTTTGGTTAAATCAAATACTGCTTTAACCGAGAACCGAGAACTGACAACTATTAGAAACGAATTTGAATGAGCGGCAAAGCGAAACCGACAGATTGCTGATTTGTCCACCTATTCAGCCCTTTATCCAACGAGTCCTGTAGCGATCTCTTTCTATATCTTGCTATATCCGGACTGGTTTCGGACAGCCGTGTGAGAGTCTCCCCCACGGGTTCCTCACCCTCAGGCAGAAGAGGTGCTTCTGGCTCAGGCACACGCGGTGCTGACCGATCAACATGACGAGTATGCAACCAATCCCACACTCCAATAAACACAGACAATGAAACAGTCCCGATGCCAACTATGCGATAGTCCCGCGGGGACAATTCAGGCGCAAATTGATTTTCTTGTAACATTCTTACGATACGCACTATTCCGTAGCTATGAATAGCGGTAAAGGGTATGGAACTCAAAGTGATAATCTCAAACCGTCGCAAAGCACTTTCACTATATGCTTCTGGTTCCGTATGTCCTGTCTCCGACTCAGAAGATTCGGACTCAACTTGCGCTTTGGCATGCGGGATCACTAAAGCAAGAAAGAGTAAGTTAAACAAGAATAATCGAACACCCAACTTATACATTTTTAATTATGTCCCTCTCGGTTGTTCTCTCTTGGTTTCAGATAGCCACAAAAGTGGGTAAAAGTTAAGTTTCTTGGTTCTGATCGCGGTTTTGAAAGAGGTAAACAATTAACATCCCTGCCCCAATACAGACAGAAATATCAGCGACGTTAAAGGTGGGCCAAAAGAGTCCTTTGTCGGCTATGCCGAATTGAAGGAAATCGACAACCTCCCCCAAATAGAGACGATCAATGAAGTTTCCAACAGCACCACCAAGTAGAAAACCGAGAGCAATTTGCATCCAACGGCTCTCTCTGAATCGAAGGTAATAGGCAAAAATGAAGGCTAGAGCGACAACAGTAATGAGAATAAGTAAGACCCTGTGTCCAGCGAGTACGCCAAAAGCCGCTCCTGTATTCCTATCGTGCCGAAGGTTAAAAAAACCGGGAATAATCGGAATTACCTCTGTAACCTGAGCAATATGGTTCTGCACCAGCCATTTACTTCCCCAATCCACTATCAACACAGGAATCGCCACACCGATTAAAGGTAGCAGCGTCTGCCACGTATTTTTTTTAGGATTCTGCATCGTGGGCATTCTTAAGCACCTCCCATTCCGCTTTTGCATCCATAGGAGACAAAGATGAAAAACTGCGTTTTTCATTATTTTCCTCCTGCGTTTCTATATCGGAACTCTGCAGCGCTTGCCCGATAGTAGGTGAGAGTCGGTGCCACTTCTTCTGAAAAATGCTATGGTTACCCGTTATACCCTCTGTAGAAATGAGAGGATAAAAATGTTCCACCAAAAAAGGAGTCAAGGGTGCCAACCGTTGCAGGAGCACAGTCCCGATTTGCGACAAGGTGGCTTGCGCAACATGTAGCGTTGCAGCAGGACGCGATTCTATGGCACGGACATAAAAACGAAGATCTTCTCCGCAGAAATCGGTTAACAGTGTCCACATTTCATGAAAATTTCCGTCTTGATAAGCCTGCTGTACATCCTGTAAAAGTTGAGAGGCAACAGTCATCACCAACGAATCAATCGGGAGGATTTTATCGGTAGCAGTGGTACTTACCCCTTCTATTTGCTGTGCTTCCAGATCAGTAGGTGTCTGTGCCCCGGTGCCACCGTCCTTACTTCTTTCTTTGTCGCTCTGTCTCTGATTTTTACGTTTCTGCTGAGATGCATCTTCGGATTCTGTTTTGTTTCTACTTTGAGAATCTTGCGCGAAATGGTTGAGACAATTACAGACACTCTCCAATAGTTCCTGCCATTGCTGATACTGAACGAGATAGTCCTCTGCGACCTTGTTAAGCCGCTTAGAGTTAACCTGCTCTGTTCCCACATTCGGTGTTATTGCAACCAAGCGTGCCACATCAGCTGGATATTTGTTAAGAAATGCATCCTCAATCTGTATTTCGCCATTAATCTGCGGCATTGTGTTAAGCTTTAGTTGCTTAAAAGGTTGACTTTCTTTAATTGGCCGGCTTCTGCTAAGCGCAGCGGAGATAACACTAATCTCGGCTAACCATTTCGTCCATTTTGAATTATCTGTATCAGTTTGCGGTACAAACATAACACTGGTATGTCCACCGAGCGGTTTTTTGAAATCAGAATTGTCAATGATCTGAAGTAAATTGGCGAAATGGCTATCAATGAGGGTAGCTTCCTTGCGAAACTCACTTGAGTTACAGTTTAGACACCGTGTATCGACAGGTAAAAGTTCCTCAACGCTCAATCGGAACCAGAATTCAAACCCGCGTTGTATAGAATTCCGGATCGCATTGAGCGTATTTTTATCAGTAAGAGGTTCATCACACTGGTCGCAAAGGAGGATCGGAAGCGGCATCCCCCATTGGCGCTGTGCTGAAACCTGCAAATCTTCGAAATTGAGAACAGCGTTTTGTACATCGCGAATATCTTTATGTTCCGTGTCGCCGTAATTATCCCAATATTCTTGGGCGTTGAGTAGCTGGGTAGTGGCATGGTTTTCGGAAATAGAGAACACCCATTTTGAACACGGACGAAACACTGCTACTTCACTACAGCGTGGACAGTGGGGCTCATACATTTCGCCTTTTTGTGTCTTGAGGAGATAACCACATTTTTCCAATTGTGGAACAATAAATTTCTCAGCATCAAAGAGATACAAACCACACAATTGTCCCGCTTCCTCGGTGAACCTTCCGGTCTCATCAAAAACAGGCATAGTATTCATGTTTAAGGCTTGGGCAATGTCGTAACTCGGCTGATGATGTGCAGGATTTAAGGGCATAACACCGGATTTTAAGGGAGATATTGATTTGTCGCGGACAGCATCTTTCACCACGGTCTCAGGAATTAGTGTAATCTTTAAGTCTTTTGACGGAAAAAGTGGATGTGCCACAGCGCATTGCGCGAGTTCAGAGGCTTTGATTTTTTTGACAGGTTTCGGTTTGGATTGTCTCTTTGGAAGGTGTTTGGTAAAGTGTTTGAGTTGCGGTTCCGAAAAGAGTAGGTATTCATCTTGCCATTGGGTGAGCCAATAGGTAGTATTATCAGTAATTCCAAGCTCAACTATTCCTGCTATTTCCCAAAGGTGCGGCATTTGGAGACAGAAGAAAACATTAATGCCAAATTCCTCTAATCCGACATTGAAAGGAAACTTTACATAGCCATTTAAGGTGTGTGTCGGTGTTTGTACGAGGTTCGCTTCATGTATCGGAACAGTGCAACTGGGACACCATGGACTCAACTGGGGCAAGTCATGTAGATAATTAGAATCACGGAGTCGACTGATAAGGGCGATAAGCCTTGCTTCCTGTCGGGATTCGAGGGTTTTCTGTGAGGTATCCCAATCCGCAAAGATGCCGAGTTGATGAAATTTCTGTTTCTGGACCTCTAATTCCTGTTTATGTCGTGCGCGACATCGCTTTCGGAGGACAGATAATTTAATGGGTGTTTTAGACGTTGCAGTCTCAATGACGGATTCCTCAATCCAAAGGGGGTAGGTTTCCCAGGCGGGTACATAAGTGACATGATGCCCTTGCATCAACTCTGCTTTAAGGAAGATGTCCTGACAAACTTTTCTACAAAGGGTGCTAAGGGTGAGTGCATCGACTGCGGTGGGCCTCTCGCGAAGGACATAGGTCTCTGTCTGAGAGGAATGGCGGGACTGTGTAGCGTTCGCCTTCACTGTGTTACGTTCCACAGTGTTAGATTTTTTGTTCGCGAGGGGGTATATATTGGTGTTTCCCCAAATTTCCAGAACGGCGTTTTCCCGCTCGCGGTCTGTCAACTGCGGTTTCTTTTCCAGTTTCGTAGACTTACCCCGTTTACGCGTCGTGCTTTTTGCAGTGGAATTTCGTTTTTTCATATTTTTCGTCCATAGTTATCAGTCGTCAGTTAAGAGGCTTTCGTTTAGCAAGGGAAATTGAAGAAATACGCAGAAACACCCAAGCAAGGGGAAATTGAAGAAACGCCCCAGCAAAAACACCCCAAGCAAAAACACCCACACTTATAATACCATTTCTAAGAGATTATATTGCATTAAGACTCATATCAAAGGTTAACAAGACTGCACAGGCTAACGGTTTCCTATGCTACAATTGGGTTTTCTCGTTAAAATCCTATTGAAGAATTTTCAATCAGAAACGGTATAACTATTAACTTGTTTGGCATATCCGCCATCTATCACCAGAGTATACGCCTCAAAAATTGTAAGAGAATAATCAGCACAAAAGGTGAAATGTCGATACCAAGATTCCGAGTCATCGGTCCGAGCGCGTTCCGAATCGGACCTAAAACTGGATCTACGACGCGACTCGTCCACCAATAAAGTTGTCTAACAACCGAGTTTTGTGTGCCAAAAACAAACCAAGAAAGTATCGCATTCGCTAAAACCAGTATTGTGAAAATTTCAAGCAGTTCACTGATGAACCAAGCGAGCATATCCATTGATTGAGTCCAGTTAGTTCACAAATTTATTAGGTATTACCGAGTTCTTTTGCTCGGGCCGTCGCAGCGAGGATCGCTTCTGTAAGCGTTGCTCGTAAACTGCCTTGTTCTAAAGCGTGCAGTCCAGCGGCGGTCGTTCCGCCCGGTGTGGTAACACGGTTCTTGAGCACAGCCGGATGTTCCTGCGTCTCAACCAACATCTTAGCGGCACCGAAGACCGTATGGGTGGCGAGTTTCTGGGCATCTGCCCGAGATAAACCGACATGAACACCAGCATCTGCTAACGCTTCGATGAAGAGTGCAACATAGGCGGGCCCACTCCCACTCACCCCTGTGACAGCATCGAGATGGTGTTCATCCATGACTAAAGAGGTGCCACAAGCGTTGAAAATTTGTTGTGCTATTTTAAGATGTTCCTGATTCGCTGCGCTGCCAGCCGTTAGTACGGAGATTGCAGCACCTACCGAGGCTGAGATATTTGGCATCACCCGAACGACAGGTGGAGCGTTGTCAAAGTAGGATTCGAGCGTTGTGGTCGTAACACCGGCTGCAATGCTAATGAGCCATTGTGGTGATGATAAGGCGCGGGCGACCTGTGGCAAGACATGTGGGACTGCCGGAGGCGTGACAGCACAGAAAATAATTTCAGTATTTTCTACTAAGGCGGCAATATCATTTGCCCTGTTAGTCCCATTTTCATCGCAGAGCTGCTGGACGAGGGTGTTATCAAGGTCGGTAACCCAAATTTGTTTCGCAGGAAATACTGTGTCAGTGATACTTCGGACGATAATGCCGCCCATCTTTCCAACGCCTATTACACCTAAGTTTTTAATTATTCCTTGCGGTTCGTTCAGGTGGGTTTCGCTCATGACACGCCTTTCCGTAGAACCGCCCCTCCATTTTCATTACAGGCTACAGTTGCCTTAGTATTTATCTAATTAACCCAAGTCGCCACTGAAAAATAAAGGAAACGCTGACTTTCATAGCGTTTTTATGGTAGATTTCCGAATTAATCGGGTACCCTCAAACAATCCTAAGATACGTGAGTCCTTTCGGACAGGCACAGGCTAACGGTTTCCTATGCTACATAACTAGCAACTTGGGTTATACTAAGCTCCGGACAATTTTTAGAGAAATACACATTTTGAAGAAATTGAGGAAACACCCCAGCAATACGCAGAAATACCCAAGCAAAAACACCCGCTGGGGCTGAGACCTTGGGGGATATGACGTTTCTACACACATTTCGCCCCGGAATCAACGGTATGAATGCCTTATGGCATTCTCCGGGGGCTGCGTTTGTTGGTACCTTCCTGTCTTTTTTTTAGAGTGAGGTGCCTGTCGCAACCTCTGAAAAAAATAGAGGAATCCTTGAGAACTCAACTCACACGCAACTCGAATTGCCCAAACTTTAGCAGTTATAGTAAATCCATCAAAGCGATCATCATCAACCCTCTTCAACTGACGACTGAGGGCTATTTTTCTTAAACCTCAAAGATGGCCCTGCCGATTCTAACGAGGTTCGCGCCTTCTTGAACGGCTACCTCAAAGTCGTTTGTCATTCCCATAGAGAGATACTTCATGGTAACTCCGGGGATTTTCTGTGCCTCTACTTTTTCAGCAAGCGATCTTAACAAAGCGAACGCGGGACGGTTTGCGTCCGGTGAAGGCGTTAACTGTCCCATTGTCATCAACCCAACAATGTGCGTTGCCGAATATGCCTGTGCGTCTTCAATGAACTGAAGCAAATCACTGGCTGCCAATCCGTGTTTACTTGCCTCGCGAGTCGTATTTACCTGAATTAAAACATCTGTTTGTTGTGAGCGTTGTTCAGATCGTCGCGCTATCTCTGCTAAAAGCCGCAAACTGTCAACTGAATGAATCAGTGAAAACATCTCTAATGCGGTTCTAACCTTATTCCTTTGCAAATGTCCAATAAGATGCCATTGGCATAGGTCATCATTGGGATCGCGACCCGCAGGATCTACAAATGAATTGACTGAAGCATACTTCTGTTGCGCTTCCTGCACCCGGTTTTCACCAATGTCCGTAGCACCTGCGGCGAGAACCGTCTGAATCTCCGCCACTGAACGCCCTTTCGTAACAGCAACGAGCGTTATTGAATCGAGCGTGCGTTCACTCCGCTCTGCAGCACTGGCAATACGTTCATTGATCCTGGAAAGATTATCGACAATCGAGTTCAATTTTTTAATTCCACAATTTTTCAATTCCAAAATTAGTTCGATTACAAGTGTATGTCAGGATTCAAGATTGTCTTCAAGATCGTCTGATGATGGCGGATCTGGATTTAAAGGCTTGCTTGCGTGAAAGAGTATACCAATAACAGCGACTAAAACAGCTATACTCACAATTCCAATACCGACGACTATTTTATGTGTTGCCTCCGTATAAACTTGCGTGACTTGGACCGCACTCACGTTTTCAGACAAAACCTCCCGATACTTGGAAGGGTGGTTACCACCTTGTATAATAAAAACAAGCCCGATCAAACCCGTAACGAATGATAACGTTGCAAAGAGCACGCGCATCTTCAATTCTTTCCGGCATACGCCAAATTATTACTGACAACGAGTTAAGAAATTATTGTTCTAAACAAGTTGGAAGCCCTAAGGAAAATAACGTTATAAATTGTAGTGAGGTTTCGATTGCGGGCAATGCTGATACTGCTGTTTCTTTATGCGTGGCATTCAGGCATTTATATTAATTATTAATGATACTATATTTTTTCAAGGAATGCAAATTTTTCGTTACAAGAATTCTTTTCCCTATTCACATCGAAATTTGTGAAATAGACTTAGTTTTCGCTATTGAGTTGGATAAATGAAAGCATCCTACCCGTTCGTCCATTCTCAGCTCGATGTGAATAAAATAGGTCGGTACGACAAGCAGTACAAAGGGGGGATATTGAGATAGAATCGAAAGGTAAACCTGCTTCAACCAACTGGTTAACATTGGCAGTCTGTAGACTCAGGTTTGTGCCATCATGGACGGTGCTGCCGAAACGCTCAGCAAATTGAGTAAGTAATTCTGCATCAACGGTATAGCAACATTTCTGGATAGAGGGACCCAAATGAACTCGGCAGTTTGTCGGAACGGTTCCGAAACTATCTTTCATTTGTGCGAGCGTGTTCACCGCGATTCGTGCGAAGGTGCCGCGCCATCCCGCATGAGCGATACCGATTGCTGGCGTTTCAACATCAAGAATGAAAATAGGAACACAATCCGCAGTAAAAATACCTAACGTCACACCCCTCTGCGTGGAGATAAGAGCGTCCGCCTCTGGCGGGTTTTCAAGAAACGCCTCTGTTGCGTTATCTACATCAATAACACGGTTACCATGAACTTGACGGCAATACCGCGGGTCCCTTAAGCCGGTTTGCTGAAAAAGGATTTTCCTGTTGGTTGCGACTGCGTTCGCGTCGTCGCCGACATGTTCAGCGAGATTCAAGGACGCGTAAGGTGCGTGGCTGACACCATCTGTACGCAGACTAATGCCAGTAGTGACAATGCCGGTTGCTTGAAGTTCTTGAATCGCGTGATACGCCTTCATGATTTGTAATCGTCTCGGGGTGGACTAAAGATATCAAGGGCAACAGCGGATTCTTCAAACGCTCTCGCGCTGTGCTTCACGTTGGAAGGGATAAGGTAAGCATCACCCTTTTTGAGTATCCGAGACTCTCCATCAATGGACAATTCAAATGTTCCCTCGAGTACCATCCCCATCTGTTCATGCGGATGGCTGTGCTCAACTACAATACTATGCGGTTGCAGATTGACAAAGGACATCATTACTTTTTCACCGTGAAGTGTCCGAATACTTGCGCCGTCAAACACCTGCTTTTCTGGTTGCTCATCAATGACAAAAAAGGGCATCGGTTGTGAGTATCTCCTATTTAGATATGTGTTATCAGCGAATGCATAACCTTTCTACGGAAATGGAACATCGGGGGTGGCAGGCTCGACGTAAAGAAGCCTTTTACAGCTTGAACAGTAGACTTGTTTCTCATACTTTTGCGCCTCTTTGAGGGTCTGCGGTTGAATAGCGATGCGGCAACTGGTACAGATACCGTTTTTGCTGAGTGCCACGAACCCAGTTTTCGCTCTTGTGGCACCGGACTGATTTGCAAACTGCGCCTTCATCCAACGGTGATATTCGTCTCTGAGTCTTTTGTCGATTTTAGGAAGAAACGCCTTCCGCCGCTTTAACTTTTCATCCCTCTCTATCTCTAAGTCCTTAAGTTCTTGTTGGAGTTTCGCAGTTTCAGAAGCGGTTTTCTGCTTTTCGCGGTTTACTTCAATCTCCAATGCCGCCAGTTCTTCTTTGAGTTGATCGCTTTTCTCCATAAGAATTAAGATAGTATCTTCCGCTTCTCCGTCCACTTCATCAAGATATTCGATTTGGCGTTCAAGTGCATCATAAGCCTCGTTTGTCTTAACAACCCGTTGTTCATCTCGATATTTTTCGCGTTGCACAGCGTTCATTTCAAGTTCAGCGTTTTTGGATCGTTGTTGTGTCTCTGTCTCCGCAAGTTCCGAGGATTTTGCCGCCATATCCTCTTCAGATTGTACGACGCCTGCTTCTAATTGTTCAATGCTGCTTGGAATCTCTTGCAGTTTCCGCTGGACTGACAACAGTTCCTGGTCCCGCTCCTGTAATTGGTATAACAAAGAGAGTTGTCCCTGTAAAGGCTCGTTAGCCATTAGATTTCTACCTCCTTTTCGACGAGATATGCGAAGAAAATACCGAGTTGATACAATACAAAGAGCGGTATTGCCATCAACAACATTGAACCCGGATCGGCAGGGGTCAAGAGGGCTGACATGACACAGATACTTAATAAAGCGTAACTCTGCTTTTCACGGAAGCCCCGTGCATCAATGACACCGATGCGGGACAGGAATGCCATAACTATCGGTAACTCAAAAGCGATACCGAATCCTAAGATTAAGCGAGTTATGAAGTTAATATATTTTTCCAGGTCCCACATATTGGGTAACTCTGGAAGCAACTGTGCGGAGAATTGCAGCACCACCGGGGTGACAATAAAGTAGGCAAAGGCAGCACCGAAGATGAAAAATACAACAATAATTAAAAACAATGGTAGCGCGAATCGCCGTTCCTCGCGATTTAGTGCTGGAAAAACGAATGCCCAAATGTGATAAATGATTATCGGTAGCGACAACAAAATGCCGGTGGTTATCCCCAATTTCAGGTATGCCATGATACCTTCCAAAGGCCCCACCTTCATCAGTATTGCGTCGACACTGGAAGTTCCAGACCGCAAAGCGAGTGCGAAAAACCCCAGTATCGATCCTTCAGAACCGCCTATGGCATCAATAGCATTCGCAATTAGCGTATGCATCGAAGTTCCCAGTGGAAACTTAATTACCGTTTCAATGGGCTTGCTGAAGGATAAACTTAAGACCGTAAAAACGGCGATTGCAATGGCAGAGATGATAATTCGGCGTCGGAGTTCCTCCAAGTGTTCCCAGAAAGTCATTGCAATTTCGTTAGATTCCGTAGATTCCATAGTGCATGCCGTTCAGGGTATGAATCCTTAAGACTGTTTCGGGGGTTTGATGTTCGGATCCGGTTCTTTATCAATCTCATTTGCTGTTTTTGTTAGCTCATCTTGAAGATCGCTACCAGCACTCTTAAATTCTCGGATAGCTTTGCCGAGTGAACGCCCCATCTCGGGCAACTTTTTCGGTCCAAAGATGACGAGTGCAACCACAAGGATTATAAAGATCTCCATTCCGCCTATTCCACCCATGTCCTTATACCTCCTCCAATGAGACGTGGCATTTTTTTTCCTATCTATAGTATACTAAGCTTTGGACAATTTTTAGAGGGATACACATTTTGAAGAAACACCCAAGCAAAAACCCCCGCTGGGGCTGCCCTTTGCGGCAGACGAGTTTCTTTTTCTGTGAGTGCGGTTCAGGTAAGGAATTCGCAGAAAAACACACAACCCTTTAGAAACGCAACGCAGACGCAATACGAATCGTCCAAACTTTAGTATTTATAGTATAGCAAAAAATCGCTCTATTCGCAATTATTTTTTCAATACAATGTGTTGGGGCTGTGGTCAGTGCGCAGGTTTTCGCTAATGAGAAAAGAATCTTCAGAAATGGTATAAGCACATCACCCCGTATTCAACCGAGCGGATATTTCCAGAAATTCCTGTTCGCTGAATACCAATTGGAAGATGCCTTGTCGTCTGGGACCGTCGCAGACGACCATTCTTCCAGCGGTGTTGAATGCGCCTTCAAGTGTCTCTAATACTTTTCGTTTGTATTCAGTATCAAGGTTGCCTGAGAGATGTTCACCTTTTGTGTCGAAAATCAAGACGCGCGTTACACCTGCGACTTCATTTGTCATGGCGACAAAATCCGGATAAATGCGCCCGCGTTTCCAGCCTTGCAAGTAGTACTCACCGCGCTGACGCGCCGCAACTCGATGCCACCACTGCAACGCTCGTTCCTCATCAAGATAATACGCGAAGTTCTTTTCTAATTCGCTATCGAATTGCTGCTCAAAAACTGGCTCAAATAGGGTTAATTGTACAGGTTCATAATCTCTCTTTAATAGAGGTCTGTCATCAGAGCGAACCTGTATTTTGTAACTATCTACCATCCGATAGTTAGGTTCTCGTGTCTCCAAGTCAAAGCGAATTTCATCCTGATCCAATTTCCTGCGGAAGACCTGCTCTGCTTGCCTCTCGACTTCACTCTTTACGTGTTCCCGCAGGACATGCGCGAGGTAAGAACGCCGATCATAGATGTCTTCTTCGGTTTCACCCGCTGCTCTCAAGCGTTCGTGCAGCTGCTGTGCAATACGAGCGGCTTGCCAGAGATTGGGCATAATGTCGGAGAGACGGCGTGCCAAATCAGACACACCAATCGTTCTGTGGATGTAGGTCTCTTGATTGGGATGGAAAACGGGGGTGCCCTCACCTACGTCAACTGTTGCGGATTGCCGTTGGATGTGCTGCGGTGCAGATGAGCGTGGATCGGGCGGTTGGATTGCTGACCAGTCTATATGCGGTAGGATATGCGCTTGGTAATTGAGTTGAATCCATCTATTACCCTCCCTATGTCGAACCACGGGCAGGTAGATCTCCTGATTTTGGAATCGGTCTCGGCGTTGAACAGTCTGCTGTTGGAGTTCTTGCGGTTCGCTCCCTTGACGTGAATCCGACGCGTCCATCACTTCATCGCCCAAGCCTGTCAATCCCTCCGATTCCAAACCGTTCTTAACCTGCGTGACGACGGTGCCGACATCGACATTATTACAGTAGACGTAACACTGATCAAGTAATTCTCGACCGGTAAGTTGGGCGTGTGGTTGTCGCATCACCCGTCCGACGAGTTGCGTAATTGCTCGCTGTGCTCGTGTATTGTCGAGCATCACCAGCAGATAAGCAAAAGGACAGTCCCAGCCTTCCATCAGCGCGGATTTCGTGATTATCCAGCGGACTTTCGAAAATTCCGAAAGCAGATTTTCGCGTCCGAGTTCATCGTTTTCAGCGGATTTGACGCGAACCGCATTTGAAGGGACACCGAGGTTGTGTGTAAGGTACTCCCGGACATCCTCGGCATGGACATGATCATTATCCCTCTGATCCCTGCCGGTTCGCTCCACGCGCACAACAGCGATAGGACGGATATACCGTCCCGTGCTGTTCTCATACGATTTCGCCTCGGTATCAAGGCGTTCCAGTTCGTCAGCGGCTTGATTGAGGGTCAATTGCCACTCGGCGTTCGGGAACGATGTTACCTGTACCGGTAACTTAATCATCTCCTCTCTTTTCAGGTCGGGTCCCTCAATATCGACAAGCAGATTGCTGATACCGCGGTTCGGCGTTGCAGAGAGTTCAATTACTATGCGTGGATCAAGGCGGTTGATGGATTTGGCGAATTCTTCGTTTGCTTGCCGATTCCTCGCGCCGTAAGCTTTATGTGCTTCGTCCAGAACAACAATGGGGCGGAGCATCTTGAAGACGTTAAATAGACTCTGTTTGACAAGTCCGGCTTCCGTGTGGTACTCCAGATCGGGGTATTCGTTTAGGAGACGGGTATTTCCGAAAATATCGTCGCTGTCGGGGTAGAAACTGGGGTAGCGTCCGGAATCCCGAAACATGCGGAGGAACTCTCTGCCTTTTTGTCGGTTCGTTGCTGGAAGCATCAGTATCATGACACAGAGGTAGTTGGCGATGTCGTCTCTGTTGAAGGTATCCTCCTTTTCCAGCATTTTGACGCGTCCTGCGCTCGCTCGGTTTAACATCTTACGGTAGGGGTGTTGTTTGTCCCACAAGGCGGCTTTTGTTTGCGCGTAGATAGCTTTACTCGGCACAATCCACAACACCAGACCTCGTTGCCAAGGGAGGCGTTCCAGTGCGGCGGCAGCGAGTAGCGTTTTACCGCCACCCGTTGGTACTTTGAAACAGATATGTGGGACAGGACGGTTTGCTTCGTCGGTGCGGTCAACGTGTTCGCCTGCGGTTGCCGCGACATCGCCATTTTCTTTTAGTTTTTGCCATGCAGATTTCGGATAATTGCGTAAGTCATCGGGGATCGGAATGTCGGTCGGTGCCTGTCTAAACATCTCGACCATCGTTTCTAACTCACGCTGTGTGTCTCCAAGTGTTTCTGACCAACGGGTCAAAGCGTCAAGAGCACGGCGTTGATATTCCTTTAATTCCAGCATGTATCCGCTTTCTTATGTTTACGGCACACGGAGTGTGCTTACTACTTTATCTTTCGTGCAGGGCATCGGGGAGTTGGCAGAATATAATGCCCATCCGTGTGAGTTCGCGCTGACCGATGTAATTGCCAGCGGCGTAGACGATCGCTTTTCTACCAGTTTCACGACTCACATCGCGGATGCGTTCTGCGCGTTCCAAGTTGAGGATAGCGGCGTTGCTGCGCAGCCATTCAAGGTCGGGTTTGTAGAGCAGATAGTAGTCATTTTCGTCATCGCTGTGGAAAAGCCCGTCTCCGTTTTGTGTCTCCACTGTGTCCGCGCCTACGGAAGCACCAGCGGTGGTATATAACAGATTAGCGGCAAGTGCTGAGTATGAGGGTAATGCCTCTCCGGTAAGCATCGATTCTACCTCAATCGGTTTCCCTAAGGAGCAATAGGTAAAGGAGCCGCCTAAGCCCTCGCGGAGGGCATCA